>JACCRA010000656.1 GCA_013813825.1 Pyrinomonadaceae bacterium
GTATCTTCAAGCTGGCGCAACAGCCGATCTCGCTCGAAACTCCGATTGGGGATGAGGGCGATACGAGCCTCGGCGATTTCATCGAGGACAAAACGCGGGTCAGCCCGGCGGAGAGCGTAGTCAACGAGAATTTGCGTGAGATCACGGAGGAAGTTTTGCAGACTCTCAGCCCGCGCGAGGAAAAAGTGATTAAGCTGCGGTTCGGATTGGGCACGCAAGGCGGCGAGGAGACGACGCTCGAAGAGGTCGGCCAGAGTTTCAACGTCACCCGCGAGCGCATCCGGCAGATTGAAGCCAAAGCTCTTAAGAAGCTGCGTCACCCCTCGCGGGCCCGCCTGCTGAAACCGTTCGTGCAGAACTTTTAACGTCCCGCCAACAACGAGCCGCGAGGCCAGCGTCAATCAGCTTACGCCTTGACGCTGGCCTCGCGGCTTTAAGGTCGCTGAAGACTCTGTGAAGGTTGAGATGAAAGCAGGGCACCCGCCGCCGCCGGAGGGCAGCACAAAAGCAGGTCGCTAACAAGAACGGGGCTAAAAAGTGACGGACGAAGAAAGGCTTGATCGCTTGGAGCGCATCATGAAGTTGATGGTGAGGGCTGGATTGCGGGGGCGGCGGCAGATGCGCGTGCAGACCGAGAACATCAACATCTTGATTGATAGCCAGATTAAGAACGAGGGAAAATTCTCTGCACTGGCTAAGTCTCAGACTGGCATGAACGAGCGGCTCGACGCTCTCATCTCGACGGTTGAGCGGTTCATTAGCGAGCGCGGCAACGGGAAAGGTTAAATGACATCCCTTTACTGCCCCCTTGTCCTTAGATGACATGAAAACGCCCTCTCCGACGGTCGGAGAGGGCGTTTGACGTTTGCTTCCGGCGCGATAGGCAGAGTCTATGCTCGCTTCACGTTGCGCGGGGCCGGAGTGGGGCGCGCGGTTTGGTCGTTGGTTTGGTTCGTCGTCCGCGCTGCATTGGTAGCTGCCGCCGCCGTATCGGACTGCGCTGCCGCCGCTTGCATCTTCTCGATCCGCGCGGTCAAGCGGCGGTCAAGGTCGGCGATCTGCTCGTGGGTCAGGCGGTAGATGTTCGATTGATTGTGATAGACCTTCGCCCCGGTCACGATGTCGGCCACCTTGAAGCCATGCTGTTCGGCCTTCGCGATCAAGTCTTGGATAGAGATCGTCTGTGGGACCAGTGTCAGCGGCAACGCCTTTTCTTCGAGCATCTCAGGAGCGCGGGCCGGGCGCGGCTCCGCGATGGGCAGTTCGTCGCCCGCCTCGCGCTTCATGTGTTCGAGAAAGTCCTTGAAACTCGTTTCGCCCGTCAACTCAAAGCCGACCTCGAAGGCCGGGCTGTTGCTCTTCACCACTTGAAAGACGCGGACGATCTCGCCGTCGCGCTCCTGCATTGAAACTTCAACCATCACGTCCACGAAATACTCAAGGCCGCTCGCGGTCATCGGCAACACGCGACCGACCTCGTTATCTTCTTTGGCCTCTTTCCCTTTCGCCGGAATCTGATCCACGATTACCACGGACTTGCCGCTCTCAATGCACAAACGACGCAACACGCCTTGCAGGATCATCTGATCGGCGGCCAACTCTTCGGCCGAGGGTTGGGCCAGCGGATCGCCGGTGCGCTCGCGCACGGCCGCGACCATCTCGCTATGCTTCGCGCTGAAATATCCGGCCCACGAATCAAGAGCGAAGCAACCGTAATTCTGCTCCCGGCCTTCGCCGGCCAACGCCCAGTCGATGAACTCCGGCAACTCGTCCGCGTGCTCGATCTCCAAACCGTCGAACACCGTGCCATTGCCGCGCAACAGACGCGACTTGCGCTCCACATCAAAAATGCACAGGCGACCGATCCCGGCATCGGCCATGCTGCGGACGAAATGACTCTTGCCGACGCCAGCGCCACCGCGCACCGCCATTACGAGACGCTGCTGGCGTGGCAGGCGGCTCAATGGATTGATCCTCTTTTTAGTCATACTGTTAGTCATCGTCTTCACTCCCCTTTAGCCGCTCCCGGCAAGTTGCTGCATTGACACTTGAGGCAGCACTCCTGCCTCCACTCCTAAAGCCAACCCCTGCTTCAGCGAGACACTGTATCACGGGTGAAACGAGGCGGCAACAGATTTTTCGTAATTAAATTAAAGTTGAGAATGCGAGGTGTGGGTTGAAACAGGATGTCCCGATGTGACCTTTACGGCATCCAGCGCGTTCGTCTCGCTGAGGAAGCGGGGCGCGGGTGAAACGTCGCCACCCTAGCTCGGTTGGCAGTCGCGTTCGTAGTTCGCTGAGGGTGGCGTAGTGTTGGTTGGTATCTCTGTCGTACTTGGTAAACTCGAATGAACGCCGTTCTAACTCATAAAGCCGAGGTCTCGCGCCGCGAACCGCCCGATATTGGGAAACACCACGGGGATGTCAGCCGCCGACACGCCGAACCATGAAGCGAGCGTTGCCGCGTATTGCTCCACGGCGACGGTTGGTATCCAACGCCCGCGGGTGTCGGTGTCATTAGGCCCACTGAGTTGCAGGATGGGGAATACCGAGCCGTTGGGCCCGGCCACGCCGAAAAAGTCGCCGCCGCGTACTGCGCCGCCCGCGACGAAGTGATGGTTGCCCCAGGCGTGATCCGAGCCTACGACGCCCGCGTTTGTCCCGGCGGGTTGCAGCGTGCGCCCGAAGTCGGAGAGCGTAAAGGTCGTCACCTGCGAGGCGACACCGATTTCGATGGTCGCTTCATAAAAAGCCTTCATGCCTTGGCCGAGTTGCGTCAGCAAACTCGCTTGCGTACTCACTTGGCCTTGATGGGTGTCGAAGCCGCCCAGTTGACAGAAAAAGATTTGCCGGTTGAGACCGAGAGCTGGCGACTCGCGGTTCAGCTTGATCACCTTGGCCACTTGTTTGAGTTGGTTGCCGAGAGCGGTATTCGGGAACGGCGTGGTGAGCGTCGGATCGGCGCTCAAAGTCTGTCCGACATCGATGGCCTGCTGCGTCGTCTCGCTTGAGCCGCGCACGAGCGAGAATTGGTGGTCAATCGAGCGCAGGTAAGTCATCGAGTTCCTGCGCTCGACCTCGTCCGACCCAGTGCCGAAGCCGTTCAGCAACAGCACTTGATTAAGCGGCGTCGGGGCCGACGCGATTGAGAGCGGGTTGGTCGTCTCCCCGCGGATGAAAATGCCGCCCGACAGCGCCGTGATCGTCGGGTAGCCTGAAGCGTGTGGGGTGAAGCGATCCGCCATGCGCCCGCCCCAGCCGCTGCGAGCGATGCTGTCGGCGATGGCCGTCTGCC
>JACCRA010000288.1 GCA_013813825.1 Pyrinomonadaceae bacterium
ACACTCTAGTGACGCTGGCGCTCACCGGCGCGTCCCGCCTGACGACGCTCGCCGAAGCCCGCGCCCTGCGCGCGTGGCTCGCTCGCGCCCGTCAGGGCGGCGAGCGCGACTTCGCCTCACTCGAAGCTATCGAACGGGCGCTGGCGCGCTTCGGCGTGTGAGAGAGGAAGAGGACAAAAGTTGAGTGTTATCGAACTAGCATGTGGGCGCGGGCGCGTCGCTTTTGAGGACGCGGCGGGGCGTTTTGAAGTTTTGGAGTTGGCGGACGACATGATGGAGCCTCCGCTGTCGGACGCGGAGTTGGGCGCGCGGATTGACGATCCCGTTGATTCGCAGGCGCTCGAAGAGATCATCTCGCCGGGCGAGACGGTGCTGCTCGTGGCTTCGGACGCGACGCGCGCCACGGCTTCAGGCCAAGTGATTAACCTGCTCGTGCGGCGGCTGATTCAACTCGGCGTCGCGCCTGCGGACGTGCGAATCATCTTTGCGACGGGCATCCATCGTCGCGTCACCGAAGCGGAGAAGCGCGAGCTGTTGACGCCGTTCATCGCGCAACGCATCCAGACGATTGAGCACAACGCGGACGACGGGGCGCAGCACGTCAATTTGGGAGAGACCGAGCGCGGGACGCCTATCGAAGTCAACCGTGCGCTCGTCGAGCACTCGCACGTTATCCTCACAGGGGCAATCAATTTTCATTACTTTGCGGGCTTCACCGGCGGGCGCAAGTCCGTCTGTCCCGGCCTCGCCTCGGCGCGGACGATTGCGGCGACGCACCTGCTGGCGTTCGATGCCGCGACGGGCGGGCGACGGGCGGGCGTCGGCGCGGGACGGCTTGACGGCAACGCTGTCCACGAAGAGTGCGAACGGATCGCAGCGGAAGTCGCGCCGTCGTTTCTGCTCAATACGGTGGTTGATGAAAAGGGGCGTGCCGTGCGGCTCTACGCGGGCGATTGGCGACTGGCGCACCGGCTGGGGTGTGCCGAATATGTCGAGTCGCACACGATCAAGATCGACGAGAAGCGTCCGCTCGTTGTCGTCAGCGGTGGTGGCGCGCCACACGATCTCGATCTGATTCAAGCGCACAAGGCGCTCGACATGGCCGCGCACGCCTGCACCGAAGGCGGCACGATCATCCTCGTCGCCGAATGCGTCGAAGGACTCGGCCGTCCCGACTTTCTGCGTTGGTTCGACGCCGCCGACTCGCGCGCCCTCGCCGCGCGGTTATCAGAGCATTACGCCGTCAACGGCCAGACCGCGTGGGCGTTGTTGACGAAGGCGGAGCGGTTCAACGTAACGCTTGTCTCCGGGTTAGCCGCGGAAGACGTGCGGCACATGAGGATGACTCCGGCACGAACGATTGACGAAGCCCTCGCCCGCATCGGCGACAACGACGCGCCCGGCTACGTGCTGCCGCGCGGCGCGCAGTTGATGCCCATCGTCGGGCGTTGAGAGTGCCGCCCGAACGCTGTACATTGGCCTTCGTTCGACGCCCGCGCTCGTCGTGGGCCTTGAGACTACCGGGTAAGGAGAGTGAAACTTGAAACTCATCGGGAAAACGATCTGCTTGGCGTTGCTCGTGTACTGTGCCGCCGCGACGGCGAACGCGCAGGCGGCTGACTCGGCAGCGCCGGGGACCAATGAGCCGCGTGTCGCGCTCGCCGACGCCGCTCAGGTGCTCGACGCCGCCGGGCGGTTGGCGCTCGAAGCGCGTCTGCGAACGACCGCTCTCACGGCAACGCCAGACGCCCCGACGCGCAACGTGCTGATCGTCGTCACCAACCGCAGCCAGTTTTTCTATAATTACGTCTCCGGCTATGCGACTTTTTATGACGGCGCGGGCGTGCGGTGCGGCGAAGGTTTGTTCAAGCTCGAAGCCTTCGCGCCGAACGAGGCGTCGGAAGTTGACACGCCGGGGTTGCGGCTGACGTGCGCGCCCGCCACTTGGCGCGTCTCCGCGCTCAATTTGTTGACCCGCGCTACGGACGTGGCGAAGCCGGAGCAACTCGCGCCACCGCCGGCCGAAAGCCTCCCCGCCGTTTCGCCGCCACGGACCAACCTCACGGCCGCGCCGCCGCGCCTTGAAATCAACATCAACGGCCGGACACTCCCGCTGCAACTCGGCAACCCGCTAGAGATCGTCGTCGGGCAGGAGCGGATGCGGATCGTCGTTAGTCCGGCACCGTGAGCAACAGGGATAAGAGCGGGCTAAAGTGAATTTCGCAAAGTGATGAATAGTTACCACGTCACGCTCACACGACAAGGCCGCGCCGTTACCAGCGCGTCGGATGAAATTGTGCTGGCGCGTTTGCGCGAAATTGTCGGCGATGAACATGTCCTCATCGATCCCGAAAAGGTGGAACCTTACGCGCAGGATGCGGTGAAGGAAAAATTTCCGCCGGAGGCGGTCGTGCTGCCGCGGGACGCGGATGAGATCGCTGCTATTCTGCGACTCGCCAACGAGCGGCGCTTTCCAGTGACGGCGCGCGGCGGCGGCGTCGGCTACACGGGCGGCGCGGTGCCAGTTGACGGAGGCATCGTGATCGGCACGGATCGCATGAACCGCATCAAGGAGATTCACGCCGACGATCTCTACGTTATTACCGAGCCGGGCGTGACGACTTACGCTTTGCAGCAAGCGGTCGAAGCGCACAATCTTTTTTACCCGCCCGATCCGTCCTCTTATAAAAACTCTTTCATCGGCGGCAACATCGCGGAGAACGCAGGCGGCATCCGCTCGGCGAAGTACGGCGTGACGAAGCATTACGTCTTGGGCTTGGAAGTCGTCACTCCGACGGGCGAGATCGCCCGCGTCGGGGGGCTGACGAGCAAGAACGTCGTCGGCTTCGATCTAACGGGTTTGATCTGCGGTTCGGAAGGAATGCTCGGCATTATCACGGAAGCGACGCTACGTCTGCTGCCGTTGCCGGAGGCGACGGCCACGGTGCGCGCCACTTTCCGCACAATGACGGAAGCGTGCGCGTGCGTGCCGCGCTTTAACCGGGCGCGCGTGACGCCCGTGGCAATTGAGGTCTTGGACCGCAACGCGATCCGCGCCGTCGAGTCGGAGTTCGCGTTTGGTTTCGGTGAAGATGCGGGCGCGCTGCTGCTCGTCGCGGTGGACGGTCATGCCGATGAAGTGGAGCGCGCGTCGCGCGTCGTCGAGGAAGTCGTCAAAGACGGCGGCGGCTTCGACGTGCTCCGCTCAGGCAATCGCGAAGAAGAAGAAAAATTGTGGGATGTGCGCCGCGCGCTGTCGCCGGCGATCAAAAAGTTCGGGACGATGAAGTTTAACGAAGATGTCGTCGTCCCGCGCTCGCGCGTGCCGGAACTGATCGAGCAGGTCGTGGAGATCGGCAAGCGCCACGAAACCTTCGTCGTCAACTTCGGCCACGCCGGCGATGGCAACATCCACGTCAATTTCATGTGCGACCGTGACGACCCAGACGCGATGCGCCGCGCCCGCGCCGCCGTCCGCGACACCTTCGCCGTCTCAGTGAATTTGGGCGGCACGATCAGCGGCGAACACGGCATCGGCTACGTCAAAGCGCCCTACCTCGATATGGCACTCGGCGCATCCACCATCGATATGATGCGCCGCATCAAGCAGGCGCTCGACCCGAATGGGATTCTGAATCCGGGAAAGATGTTCGTTTGAGCGTGGCTCAGCAACGGATGAACGCTTTTAATAAACTGCTCGATTTTCTCATCAAGCTCGAATCACACAAGATTCATTACAGCTTGGAGCATAACCGGGGTGAGGCCGTAATGGTTCTCATCGCGGTTCCCGGCGAGCGTTGGGAGGCTGAGTTTTTCGGTGATAGCCACGTCGAGGTCGAAGTGTTTGCCAGCGTTGCTACTCGCGGCCCGGCGCGAGGTCTGGAAGGCGAAGAGGCGCTTGACAGGTTGTTTCAATCAGCATGATTACCTTCTTGATAGAACTCCAACGCTTGAAACGGCTTGACCGCACAGGCTGGGTGTTGCGCGGACTTCCGCCGGGCGCGGAGTCGGTTGGGGCGCATACTCACGGCGTGGCGGTGGCGGCGATGCTGTTGGCGGACGGGGTGCGGGCGCGGGGCGTGAAGGTTGATGTCGAGCGTGTGTTGCGGATGGCGTTGATGCACGACGCGGCTGAGGCGCGGACGGGCGATCTGCCGCGCGCGGCGGCGCATTATTATCCGGCGGAGATGCGACGCGAGGCCGAGCGGGCGGCGTTTGATGACATGGTTGCTGATCTGGATGAGGCGCGGCGGCTGGCGTACAGCGAACTCCATGAAGAGTATGAGGCGCGCGCCACGCTCGAAGCTCGGCTGGTAAAGGCGGCGGACGTGGTCGATCTGTTGGCGCAGGCTTACGTTTTTGAACGCGCCGGGGCGCGCGAACTGAGCGAGTTTTGGGAGGGCGTGGAGTCACGCGATTTCGATCTGGACGGTGCGGCGGCCGAGGTTGTGAGCGAAGCCGTGGGCGCGCTCGTGAAGGCGCGCGGGGAGTTGCGTTGAACATCGGTTGTCAATCAATTTTGTCGCTCGCCTTTAGTTTCGAGGGCGGGTTGCTCGAATGGCTGAAGGAGACTGTGGCCGCGCGGCTGAGTTGGCGCGGCGTGATGTGGGGCTTCCTGATCTTTTTGTTCACGTTCACACTGAGCCTCGCGATCACCGCGTTCGTCATCGTCAAACTACCCGCGACCTATTTTCAGGCCGCCCACGAGCGGCAATTCTGGGCCGAACGCCATCCCGTGCTGCGTTGGACGGGCATCGTCTTGAAGAACCTGCTCGGCGTGGCGCTCGTCCTGCTCGGCATCGTGATGACAATCGGGCCGGGGCAGGGACTGTTGACCATCCTGCTTGGCGTGATGCTGCTCGACTTTCCCGGCAAGCGCAATCTGGAATTGAGGCTCGTTAGCCGTCCGCGCGTGTTCAGCGCGATCAATCATCTGCGCGCCCGCTTTGACAAGCCGCCGCTCGTGTTGGACGAGCCGCCCCTTTTGCCAGCGTGAGACAGCGCGCGACCGTCTCGGTCTTTCATTGACAACCAACGCCGGGCGAAAGACGCTCCAAATGGGTTAGTGCTCGAAGATGGCGGGGCCGGGCATGAGCTTGATGGTCAGTGAAGATGCTCTCACCGCGCTCCTTGCTGACGCGCGGCCTTCGGCTAAGATCTCGCCTTTTTGAACTGCCATCCAAAATTCATTCTCGCCATCCGGCAGCAGTAATGCGCTTTGTTTGACCTGCTTAGTTTTGCGCTATCTTGTGGCCTGCCATTTGCTCTGTTCAACTGTTGTTTATTTTGTCAGAAAGCTCGAAAGACTGTGTTTGCCAATCTTGCCCGCGCTCCAACGGTCGATAACTGCCGGGACGGCCGCGTTGACAAGGGCGAACCGCTTTGTTAGCTTCGCAGTTTATTTAATCGGGCGATTTTTTTGTCTTCTATGCTATTTCCGACGCGCTTGCGTTTGTCATCAATCACCGTAGGCTCTCGCTTTCGGCCACCAACAATTGTCGCCGCTGCCGCTGCGGGGCGGCGTCTGTGTCTCGGCCTGCTGATCGCCGTCGTGCTGCTCGGCGCGGGCGGATGCAGCCGGTTCGTTAAGCAGCAGGTGACAGTTCCCGCGCAACTCTCGCCGCTCCTCGATGCGGACACCAATCAATTGCTAGACGAGGTCAACCGGCTGTCGCAAGTGCGCTCGCTACGCGGCAAGATCGACGTGCAATTTCTGGACAGTTCGTTCGCGAGGTGCGGCATCGCGGAAAAATACCGGACGGCCGAGGGCGACGTTATTTTGCAGCGGCCGGGGCAGGTCTATCTGACCATTCAAGCTCCATTCGTCGGGACGAAGATCGCGGAGATGGCCTCGAACGGCGAGCGGTTCGAGGTGGCGGTCTATCAGGGCGATGAGAAATACCGGCGCTTCGTCAAGGGGACCAACAAGGCGAACTACAAGCGGCTCGAAGGCGCGGCGGCCGAAGCCGATTGCGACGACAACGGGAAAAAGAAGTCGGCCATGGCGCAGCAACGGCAGGTCGGCGCGCTCTCAGGTCTCAGGCCGCAGCACTTCACCGACGCGCTGCTCGTGCCGCCGGTCGCGCCGTCCGCCAATGGCGGCAATTTGCTTTACGCCAAGAGCGAGGCTTTTGTCGAAGAGCCTGACGATCGGCCGGGCGCGAAGAAAGGCATACGCATTCTGCGCGGTTATTACGTGCTTGACGAACTGGCCCCGGAAGCCACCGGCCGCGCGCGCTTGCTGCGCCGCTTCTGGTTCGACCGCTTCATCGCGATCCGCCTCGCGCGCCTCCAAAACTTCGACGAGCGCGGGCAGTTGACCACCGACGTGATTTACAAAAATGCCCAGCGCTTCGGCGAGGGCGCTAACTACATGCTGCCCGCCAGCATCGAACTGACGCGCCCGCAAGATCGCTACTCGTTGCGCGTCACATACCAAACGCCCGAATCCGTCCGCGTCGATCAAAACTGGCCGACCGAGACCTTCGTCTTAGAAAACAAGTCGAACCTGCAAGAGGTCGATCTGGACAAAGAATAGGTGTCAGGTATCGGGTGTCAGGTGTCAGTGTTAAAACCTGTTCTAACCGACACCCGACACCTGACACCCGACACCCGTTTTTATGGATAGCTTAGTCGTCAACAACATCCGGCAGCGGCCGGTGCGGGCGCTGGTGAGTGTCGCGGGCGTGGCGTTGGGCGTGTGTCTGGTGATGCTGTTCACGGGGTTGGCGCGGGGAATGTCGAACGAAATGCAAAGGCGTTCGTCAAACTTGAAGGCGGAAATCTTGTTCACACGTTCGGGCGGGATGGAGTTGACGACTTCGACGGCGAACCTGAGCACGGTTTACGCGGAACGTCTGCGGGAGATCGAAGGTGTCGGGATGGCCGTGCCAGTCATTCGCTATGTGTTTCAAGGCGGGCGTTTCGGATTCGAGCATGTGGAGGGCGTCGAGTGGGACCAGTTCGCGCAAATGAACGAGATGCAACTGGTGAGCGGGCGGGCGCCGCAAGAGTTTGATGAAGTGGTGATTGACGAGACGAAGGCGCGCAACAATCAGACGGGCGTCGGCGGTACGCTCAATTTGTTTGGCGGCAAACCCTATCGCATTGTCGGCGTCTATACGCCGGAGTCGGGGGCGCGAGTGAAGATGTCGCTGGCGGCAATGCAGGACGCGCTGCAAGCTCCGAACAAATGTTCTTACATCCTCGTCAAAGCACGCGACGACGCGGATGCCAGCGCGCTCGCGCGGCACATTGACGAAACGCTGCCGGGCAACAAGATTCAGTTCACGCGCGATCTGGTGACGAACATCGAGAAGAACATTCCGTACTTGGGGGTTTTCCTCCGCACGCTCGTCGTGCTATCGGCCATCGTCAGCGCGCTCGTCGTGATGCTCGCGATGTACACGACGATCACGGAACGGACGCGCGAGATCGGAATGCTCAAGGCGCTCGGCGCGTCGCGCGGCTATATCGTTTCGGTGATCGAGAAAGAGGCGCTTTTGATCAGCCTGCTCGGCCTCGTCGCGGGCTTCGTCGTCTCGCTCGTCGCGGGGTATTTAATCGAGCGCATATATGGACTGGTTTTTGAGTACGGCTGGACGTGGGCAGTGGTGGCGGCGCTCATTGGCGTTGGCGGGTGTGCTCGGCGCACTCTATCCGGCCGTCCGCGCCGCCAACCTCGATCCGGTGAACGCGCTCTCTTACGAGTAATTGGTAGGCTCTGATCAAGTGACGGGCAATGGCGACAGGTGACGGATTAATGCTGCGCCAATTCGGCACCGTTGGTTGCTTGTCGCCGGTCACTGCTTTTTATGAAAACGATTCTGCAAGCAGAAAATTTGACGAAGGTTTATCGCGTCGGGAGCGTGGACGTACACGCATTGCGGGGCGTGTCACTAGAACTCGAAGAGGGCGAGTTTCTGGCGATTATGGGACCGTCTGGGTGCGGCAAGTCCACGCTGCTGCACTTGCTCGGCGGGCTGCTGACGCCGACCGAGGGCCGTCTCGTGATTGACGGCGAGGACATGACGACCGCCTCCGACGCCAAGCGTACCGACATCCGCCGCCGCAAAATCGGTTTCGTTTTTCAACGCTTTAACCTGTTCCCGACGCTCACCGCCGAAGGCAATCTGCGCCTCGCCGAGCGCATTCACGCGGGCGGAGGCAGCGACGGCGGGGGCGACGCCGAACGGCGGCGCGAAGTGTTGGGCTTGTTAAAGCTGGAAAATAAGCTGCACCACAAGCCGCTGGAACTGTCAGGCGGCGAGCAGCAGCGCGTGGCGCTCGCCCGCGCTGTCGTCACGCGCCCGGCCATTATTCTCGCCGATGAGCCGACCGGCAATCTCGATTCCGAAAACTCGGCCATCGTCCTTAACATGTTTCAGGAGATGAATTTCCGCTTCAACCAGACGATCATCATGATTACGCACAACCCGGAGGCCGCCGCGATGTGTCGCCGGATCGTGCAAATGCGCGATGGACAGATCGTTGCGCCATCCGCCGCCGTCCAGCTATAATTCAAGAGGTCAGTGGTCAGAGATCAGTAAAGACAAGCTGCTTTTGCCTTCTTCTGATCTTTGACCTCTCACCTCTGCTCTCTTTTTGCGAT
>JACCRA010000660.1 GCA_013813825.1 Pyrinomonadaceae bacterium
CACACATGTCAAGGCATTGTCTAAAAGCTTACTCATCGCCGCGCCTGCGGACTTCTCAGGGGCAGCGCGCGCGAGCAATCGTCACACCCTCAAAAACTCTGCGCGGACATGCTTAACAAACTGCTGAGTTTCGACTTTTTCAAGAGGCGTCGCGAGTACGGCGTCGTCTTCCTCCGTCTGATTATCGGCGCGTTCATCCTTTACGGTGTGCAGGACAACGCCTTCAGCTTCCACGAGATGCAGAAGTTCGCGACGTTTCTGGCCGCGCGGAGTGTGCCGTTGCCTTTGTTCAGCGCGTTCCTCTCGGCCTATACGCAGATGCTCTGCGGTCTCTCAATCCTCTTCGGCGCGGGCGTCCGGCTGGCGGCGATCCCCTTCATCATCAACTTCATCGCGGCCATCGTCATCGCCCATCGCGGCGACACTTTCGCCGGGATGTTTCCGGCGCTGTTAATGATCTGCGCCGGCCTCTTCTTCCTCTTTCACGGAGCCGGGAAATTATCAATTGATGAGTGGTTGGAGCAGCGGCAACAAGAAGGACGGCCTTCCGGCGCGGCGCTTTGATCTAAATCGGAGCACCCGCCATGAGATCAAAAATTGAACCGCAGAGGAAATGGTGAATGCGAAATGATGAATGATGAATTAAAGCAACTGTCTGTCATTCATCACTCATCATTTCGCATTCATCATTTGTCTTTCGATTCTAGTGCTTAATCAACCGCGCCCGCCGCCGTGCCGCGGCTTTCCAGTTGTTCCTCGCGCTCCTGCTCCGCTTGTTGCTCCTTCTCTTCCTTCAACAGCGAAGTCTCATAGCGCACGTCGCCGAAGAGCGTATCGCCGATGGCTTTGACGAAGCCGAGGATCGCGGGACCCAACACGATGCCGGGGATGCCGAAAGTGAAGACACCGGTGACGAGCGCGACCAGCATCCAGTAGAAGTTGAAACGGTTCGTGCCGTGGGCCGCGAGCCGGGGCCGGAGCAACAGCGACGAGGAGGCGGTCAGCACCACGCCGACGCCGAAGTAGATCGCGGCGCTGACGGGTGCGTCGCGGAAGACGAGCAGATAGATGCTGACCGGGATGTAGATCGCCCATTCGCCGACGAGCGGAAAGAAGCCGGTCAAGAAGGCGATGATGCCCAGCACCGCTACGAGCGGCACGCCGAAGACGACGTTGAGCACGGTCAAGACAACGGCCTTCAGCAGTTGATCGATGAAGACCGCTCTGAGCGCCCCGCGCAGCGCGCCGCCGATGTTCTCCGTCAATTTTTCGTAGAGCGGCAGGTACTCGCCGGGCACGCGCACCTTGATATATTTCTCGAGCCGGGCGCGTTGCGTCAGCACGTAAAAGACGGTGAAGAAAAAGATGGCGAGTGACGCGAGCAAGAGCGCCGCCCGCGCCTTCAAGCCCTGCACGGCTTCGGCGGAGCGCGTCACGCCTTCGGCAAAAGCGGTCTGCAAAGTCGTGCGGATGCCTTGCCGGCTCAAAGGCACGTAGCGTTCGACGGCGCGGCTGATCTGCTCGATGATCTCGGCGTTTTTGTCGCGGACGAAATTTGAATAGCCTGACAACTCGTACCACGTATAACCGACCAGCGCGACGAGCGGAATGACGATCAGCGCAATCGTCACAATGGCGCTCCCAGCGCGCGCCCGCACCCGCCGCTCCAGCCATTCCTGCACCGGTAACAACAACACGCCCGCCACCACGCCGAGCAGGAGCGCCGTGACGACCTGTCCGAGCAACACTCCCAACAGCGCGAGTGCCACCAACACGAGCGAGCCATACACCACGATCCGCTTCGCGTCGCCGACAGTCAGCTCGGCCACACGTCTTGCGTCGCCGTTGTCTTGTGCCATCTCGATTTTTGTCCTCCCGCCTATTAAAACTCTGTTTGGTCAGGAGATTGTGTCGGCCACTTGATGAAACCGTGGACTCCGTGGTTAGAGCGAGGCGAATGGAATTTACCAACTGCCGAAACCAAGCTGCCAGACGCCGGGAGTATGAGGCTCACTGCCAGTGGTTAAACCCTCTGCTATTTGCTTTCAGCGTCGTATCCGATAATTCAACTTAACATCGAATCTCGTCCGCTGTCGCATTATTCTTTCAATCGTCCGCGCCTTCCTGCCCTCACCTTGCCTACCTCTTCTCGGTTTGCGCCGGAAATCTCGCGGCATGATCGTTGCACTCTCCCGTGGTGGAAACTGCAAACGCAGTAGAGGAGATTAATGATGCTCAAAACATTCAGCTTGCCGCGCCACGTCGCGGCGCTCGTGCTGCTAACACTTGCCGTGGCCGCCAACGCCGCCGCGCAGACCACGCGCGGAGACGAGCCACCGTACTCCGATTCCGACGCGCCGTCTGCTTCGCGCTCGCGCACCGCCGCGACTCGGGCCGCGAGCGATCACCCGTCCGACATCCTGCGCGCCGCCCGCCGCGTCTACGTCGAGCCGAACCGTCATATCGACGCCGAGTATCTCGAATATAAACTCGCCAAACTTCCCGAATTCACACAGTGGCGGCTCACCATCGTCAAAGACAAAGACAAGGCCGATCTCGTCGTGAGCATCAGCAAAAAGGCTTTGAACTACATCTTTCAGATCGTCGAGCCGGCATCATCCGTCGTCGCCGTCACCGGCAAAGTCGTCGCCATCAACGGCCTCGTCGCCGCCGAAGACATCTCCCACGAGATCGTCAAAAAAATGCGCCAAGTCCGCGCCTTGCCGAGTTTCGAGCAGGAGTGAAGAACAGGACTGAACGAAGAAGGATAAACCAGATGAAGCCACGAATAATTTTAGCCTTGCTGTTGATCCTTGCTGTGACGGCGACGACGTTGAGCCGCCCGCTTACCCGGCAAGACGAGACGGAAAAAATCACGCCAGAGGAAGAGCGCGAAGCGATTGAATTTGGCGAGCGATTCGCGAGACAACTTCATAGTGTCAACAATCTCGCGCCGTTGATGGCTGAGATGTTTGTCTCAGATTACGCCGAACGTCTTCAGCAGCAAGCCGTTACCCACTCGATCACGTTGCTCGGTCGGCGGGCCGCTCAACAAGCGAGCCGAGACGAAATCAAACGCTATTATCTCGCACTGAATAACGGCGTGTTTCTCGGCGGCTTGTTAGACATTTCCCATGAATTTTCCCAACTGAAAGAGGATGACGAAGATGACGGCGACTTGAGGCTCGCGAAAATGCTGTCGCCGGAATTGTTGCGCCTGTTCGAGAGCGACCCGATTCTCGCGGCGCTACTCGAAGACGAGCGGAGACCAGACGCGCCATCCGCCGAAGAACCAAAAGAGCAGGAGTCACGCACGGTGCAGCCCAATGCGGAAGCCGGGGAGGATGAGGGAATAATTCAGAGCGTCGAGCAACTACGCAGCTTCACCGTTACTTTGGAGCAGTCCGCCCTCTTAATGCGAAAGCAATTGGCAACACTGCCGATTCGCCCGGCCTTGTGGGAAAGGCACGAGAAGGGAGCTAACGAAGCTGTCAACATGGAGAAAGAGCGCGAATGGATGAATCCCCGTTTAGCGAATCTTCGCGACGACTTTTACGGCTATCCGAGGGAGACGCGCGTGATTTGCCTGAACGTGTTGACGTATCACATTGATTTGGTCAAGGTCGATGGCCGGTTCAAGATACTGGCCCTTGAATTTAACTTCGACTGACCTCCATTTTGCGAACAGTACCGGCGTTATGACGTAAAGAAGCGGCGACACCTGATTGCGTGTCGCCGCTTTCGGCTATTCCTTCTGCTTTCAAATTAGTCAGCCTTCGGCGCAACCGCGCGGACTTCCTCGGTCACTCCATCCGCGTACTTCTCGAAATTCTTGTTGAAGCGGCGAGCAAGGTCTTTCGCCTTGGGGTTGTAGGAAGCGGGGAATTCTTCGCCTTTTTGCCCGATTAGCTTAATGCCAATGACGAGTAGCCTCTCTAAATGCCAGCCTAATTAAACCTCCTGCTTCTTACTCAATCTTGACTTGTACAACGGTTTGGTTGTACAACGGCGGCGTTGTATAAAGGTCTCGTCGGAAAAGAGGGTTATATGGTCAGCAACTTAGTCGGGCCGCCTGTTCGTTTGGACGATTTCTATGGTCGCGATGCTTTCGTTGATCTTGTTTGGGAGAAATTGGCGCTTGGCAATGTGGTGCTGGCGGCTCCACGGCGCTTTGGTAAGACGAGCGTTATGTATCGCCTGATGGATAAGCCTCGCGACGGCTATGTGTTTATCCATGCTGACCTTGAACATATGGCTCAGCCCGCCGAATTAATCACGGTTTTAGCCGTGCAATTGGCGAGAGCTAAGGACGGCAGACTTGCAAGAATAGCGCAGGGGTTGAGTTACTTTCCGCAAGCTTTGTGGTCTGGTGTGCGGAAGACGGTTGATGAGGTCGAACTGGTCAACGTCAAGTTGAGGCTCCGGGAAGAATTACGCCCACGTTGGCAGGAGAGTGGGGAAGAGCTTTTCAAAAAGATCGCTCAATTACAAACACCCGTCGTCTTCGTCTTGGATGAATTCCCGATGATGATTGATCGGATGGCACGCTCTGATGCTCATCGCGGAGAGGCTAAAACTCTGCTCCACTGGCTGCGGACAGTGCGCCAGTCGCCGGATTTGAAAAGTGTGCGCTTCCTGATTGCCGGCTCAATCGGCATCGGGCGGGTACTCAATGAGTTGGGCGAGATAAACGCCATCAACGATTTCGAGCAAGTCAGGCTCGAGCCGTTTACACAAAAAGTGGCAATGGCTTTCCTGAGCGAATTGGCAAAGACGAACAAACTTGCTCTCGACGATCCGACTAAGCAGAGAATGCTTGAATTGATCGGCTCGCCCGTCCCTTACTTCATCCAAGTTATCTACTCGGAAGCTGCCAAAGCACACAAACTCGACGGCGAACAACTGACGCCGGAGAAGGTCGCACAGGTCTATCGCGAAAAAGTCTTAGGCGTCGATTGTAAGACTTACTTCGATCACTACTACAGCCGCCTGCGCGATTACTACCAACCGCAAGAGGAAAAGGCCGTCAAGCGCATGTTGCGCGAGCTTGCCACCGTCGGTTCTCTGACGCGCGACGCTTGCTTTCAGTTCTACAAGGAGAAGCTGGCCGAGCGGGCGGACGTGGAAGAGT
>JACCRA010000322.1 GCA_013813825.1 Pyrinomonadaceae bacterium
CCAATTGCGATCTTCGCCGTTGGTAATCGCGAGATTGAAGAAGCGCGCGCCCGCCGGAAGACTCATTAAGGGAAGACGCTTCGCGTCGTCTCGCACCAAAGTGATCGCGTGATCAGCAATCTCCTGCGCCAGCACATTCGCCGCGTCGCTTGACACGAGTCGGTCGATCTCTTCGAGAGGCGCGAGACGTTGCTTCACCAATCCGAGATCGTATTTCGCGGCGAGGAGGCGCCGGGCGGAATCCTCAACTCGCCCTTCGGTTAACCGGCCGCTTTGCACAGCTTCGCGCACGCCGCGCATCACGGCGTCTGGGTCCGCAGGCTTAAGCAACGTATCAGCGCCCGCAAGCAGGGCGCGCACCGCCGACTCGCCCGGCGTGAAGTAGATCGTCAGACCGCTCATGTCCAGCGCGTCGGTGACGATGATGCCGTCGTAGGCCAGTTCTTTTCGCAGGATGCCGCCCAGCACGTTCGGCGAGAGCGTGCCCGGCAGCGTCGCCTTGTCGGTCAGCACTTCGCTATCGGCGTAACTCGGCGCGGAGCTACCCGTTGTTCGCGGCAGCGGACTGACTGCCGTGGGATCGATCTGTGGTAGCCCGATGTGGGCCGACATGATCGCGCCCACGCCCGCCGCTATCGCCGCGCGAAAAGGGACCAGTTCGATTTTGTCGAGGCGCTCGCGCGGCAGATCGATGACCGGCAGGCCGCGATGCGAATCCGTCGCCGTATCGCCGTGGCCGGGGAAATGTTTGGCCGTCGCGATCACACCCTGCGCCTGCGCGCCTTCAACGAAGGCCGCCGCCATCCGCCCCACTTCCGCCGGGTCTTCGCCGTAGGAGCGCACGTTGATCACAGGGTTGGCGGCGTTGTTATTGACATCCACCACGGGCGCGAAAATCTGCTGCACGCCGAGCGCCCGCGCCTCGCGCGCCGTGATCGCGCCCTGCCGTCGGGCGTAGTCGGGATTGCCGGTCGCGCCCACGGCCATATTCCACGGAAAGTTGATCGTGTCGTTAAAGCGCATCCCCGCGCCCGCTTCGAGGTCGGCGGAGATCAGCAGCGGGTAGCGCGCCAATCCTTGCATCCGGTTAACGAGATGCACCGATTCATAGACGGAACCGCGAAACAGAATGATGCCGCCGACGTGATTCTCCCGCACCTGCCGGCTCAACTGCCGGTAAGCCTCACTGTCTTGATTCAAAAAAGTGGCGTTGACGCCGATGGATATCAGTTGGCCGATCTTCTGGTCCAACGACATCCGTTTCAATTCGTTGTCCGCCCACTTGACGGCATCCGCCGACGGCCGGCGCGAGTACGCGGTTTTATGCGACGTTCTCAGGTCTAAGGGGTTTGACGAGTAAGCACTCTGAGCTAACAACGATCCGTTCGACGCAATGATCGTCACCGCCAACAGGATGACGGCGAGCAAGCGATTGATGATGAGAGCAGAACTCTTAAGCATTATTTGGTAACTTCGGCCTCGGCGACTGTAAGCAGTGGAGCGGACGCGCCGCTTCCCGGCGTCAAAGCATCCCGCCGCGCGGCGGACGCCGGCGCGAAGGCGTAGCTGGCGGCGAACGCGACGAGAAACGTGGTCAGGCTGCCGATCAATCCATACCACGGCCACGCAATCGGCGTCTTCAAAAACACGTAGAGCATGACCAAGATGCTGGCGAGCATTCCGATGAGAGCGGGCGGTTCGCTGACGCGGCGCAAAAACGTGCCGACCAGAAAGACGCCCAGCACCGGGCCATTAATCAAGGCCGCCACCGCGAGCGCCGAACTGAGCGCCGAACTTTTTTGATTCCGCACCGCCAACGCCACGCCGATCTGCACCACGCCCCACACCAACGTCAGGATGTGCGACATTTTCAAGTAATGCCGGTCGCCCGCATTCGGCTTAAACGGCTTATAAAGATCGTTGACGGCCGTGGCCGCAATCGAGTTCAGCGACGAAGACAAAGCGGCGGCGAAGATCGCCGCGACCACCAATCCCGACAACCCCGAAGGCAAATGCTTCGTGATGAAATCAGGAAAGACGCGATCCCCGCCGACAACGCTGAAAGCCCCGCCTCCGACAGTTGGCAACGTCGCCGCTCCGTTCGCCAGCGTCGCGTAAGCCGGATCGACGTAAGGCTGATAGAACGCGAAGAGCAGCACGCCGATGAACAGGAAACCGATGAATTGCGCGAGCACGACCACGCCGCTCGACAGCAACGCCGCCGCCGCGCGCCGCGGGCGATCCGTGCAGAGGTAACGCTGCACCAGATATTGATCGGTACCGTGCGTGCTCATCGTCAGAAAGCAGCCGCCGACGAGGCCGGCGAAGAAGGTGTAAGTTTTTGTCAGATCGAAGGGCAGCGTGAAGGGAAAAGTTTGACTACTGAAAGGCAGGCCGAAAGCGTAATTCGTCGTCCTGAAGCCCCAGTCGATCACGTCGAACTTGTCGAATTGGCGACCGGCCACGAGCGCCGAGTCCAACCCACCCTTCGTTAAACTGATCAGCACCAGCGCGGCGGCCAACGCGCCGACGATGTAGATGCCGAGCTGCACCACCTCGATCCAGATGATCGCCTCCATCCCGCCGAAATACGTGAAGACGATCATCACGATTCCCAACAAAACTATTGAGACGATAACGAGCGTTTCAATCGGCGCTTGTGGCTGAAACGCGGTATAAACCGCGGCTAGCACAAACGCGGTCAGCAGCAGGCGAATGCCGTCCGCGATGTTTCGCATCACGATGAACAGCGACGCCGCCAGCATTTTGATCTTGCCGCCGAAGCGGCGATCTAAGAGTTGATAGACGGTTAGCAGATCGCCGCGAAAGTAAGAAGGAATGAAGAGCAGCGAGATCACGATGCGGCCGAGCAGGTAGCCGAAGACGAGTTGGAGAAACTGGAAATTGCCGTTGCGCGCGTAGGCGATGCCTGGCACGGAGATGAACGTGATGGTCGAAGTATCGGTCGCCACAATCGAAGCGGCAATCGCCCACCACGGCACCGTGCGGTCGCCGAGAAAATAATCGCGCGTCGTCTCCTGCTTGCGGCCGAACCACGCACCGAGCAACACGATGCCGAGCAGGTAGCCAAAGATGATGATCAGATCGACAGTTCCCATTCACGTCGCTCCAACACGGGAGCAGCCGCTTCCGCCGCGGGCGTAAGTGCGCGCGGGCAAAGCCGTAACGACACGATTCAATTTTTGGTAGAGCTAAATGAGCGGACTTTTTTCAGCAACTATGCAGTCGAGATTGACGGCGTTGCTCTCAACATGTGCGCGCCATCTTACACGAAGAAGCGCGCGGCGTCACCATCACTACACTGATTCGATCAACTCGCCGAGCGTGCGGACGCGCGGACAGATGGCGTCGGGGAACAGATCGAGCGCGTCAACCAGCACCGCCCGCATCCCGACGGCGAGCGCGGCCAGCGCGTCGTGTCCGTAAGAATCGCCGACATAGACTGCCTCTTCCGGCTTGATCACCAAACGCGCGAGCGCGAGGTGAAAAATCGCGGCGTCGGGCTTTCGCTTTCCGACGACGTGCGAATCGATCAGAAAATCAAAGTGCGACTTGAGGCCGGCCAGTTTCATTAACTCGTCGAGGCGGCCGTCTTCAGTGTTCGAGATGACAGCCAGACGCATTCCCGCTGCGCGCAAAACTGTGAGCACCGGCGCGGCGTCCTCATCCAATCCGCACCACAAGTGCCTCTCGGTGTGCGCGGCATCAATTGAAAGGCTCAGACGCTCACACACGCTGTCATCGAAACCGAGCGCGCCGTACATGCGGCGGAAGACCCAGCCGCGCCGGTGCGTGTCGGTCGGCGGCGGCGCGCCGTCGCGCAGACTGACATCGACCGCGCGCAGGATGTCGCGCAGCGCCCGCCGTAATTCGTCCGCAGTCAGAGCGCGCCCCGTCTCGGCCTGCGCCAAGTGGCCGAGACGTTCCCAATCAGGGTGCAGCAGCGTCCCGCCGACATCGAAGAGCACGGCGCGCACGCCACGCAACGCCGGATGCAGAGACGGAAGCGGTTGCTCCGGCATGATCACGGATTGGACTGTCTGACTTTCGTTCATGCTTTCATCTTTTGATTGCCACCCAATTGATTCATGACGCAACGCGCGCCGCTAAAATGTTTGCCACCGCGCGCGGCACGGCGTGGTGCGCTTGAGTCAACGCCTGTGTCGCTTCATCCCGCGTGGCGTTCGTTTTATTCATCACTAATGCGATTCGCAAATCTCCGCCGGCCGCGTTGAGGGCCGCCCGCGCCGCCGTCTCGTCGAGTCCGGTTTCCGCGCCGAGGATGCGGAGCGAGCGCGCCAACAGTTTCTGATTGCGCGGCAGCAGGTTCGTCATCCGGTTGCCGCTCACGTAGCCGAGGCCGATCATCGTCGCGGTCGAGATCATGTTCAGCACCAGTTTCTGCGCCGTGCCCGCTTTCAGTCTGGTTGAGCCGGCGATGACCTCTGGTCCCACAACTGGCGTGATCGCGATTTCCGCCACCCGCGTCAACTCGGAATCAGGCACGCACGTCACGCCAGCGGTGAACGCGCCTGAGTGCCGCGCGTACTTCACGGCCCCGATGGTGTACGGCGTGCGGCCCGAAGCGGCGATGCCGACGACGGCGTCGCGTTCGTTCACGCCGCGCGCTTCCAGATCGAGCGCGCCGGCTTCGCCATCGTCCTCCGACGCCTCGACCGCTTTGTAGCAAGCCTCGTAGCCGCCGGCGATCACGCCCTGCACCGTCTCCGGCGCGACGCCGAAAGTCGGCGGACACTCCGCCGCGTCCAACACGCCGAGTCGTCCCGAAGTCCCGGTCCCGACGTAGAACAGCCGCCCGCCCGCGCGCAGCCGCGTGACAATTTCCTCGACCGCGCGCGCCACTGTGGGCAACACCTGCTCCACGGCCGACGCGACGCCCGCGTCCTCGCTGTTCATCAAGCGCACAATGCCGAGCGCGGGCAAACTCGCGATCTCCGCCGTTCGCGGATTCTCCTGCTCGGTGACGGGTAAATAATTGGTCTCCTGCTTCATCCTGCTAAAGCGAGCCGGCGCAACACGTGCGCCCGCGCCATCCGGGCGGCGGCGACGGCGGGCGGCAGTTGCGGCGGCGCAAGGAAAGCGCCGACGGCGACGCCCGCGACGATCTCGCGTAAGGGACCAAGCACCATCTCGGCGGCGTTGAAGACTCCGCCGACGTAGGCCACTTGAAACTTTTCCCGCTGCATCCGCAACTGACGGATGACGGCGGCGGCGGCGATGCCCAACTCTCGCCCGGCATGGGCGATGATGTCGCGCGAAACCGCGTCGCGTTTGTGCGCCGCTTCGATCACGCAGCGGCCGAAACCGGCGAGGCGCTCGTTCGTCACATTCGGCGCGTAGATGGCTGTTGACAAATCGTCAGGCGTCGAGACGTTGAAATACTCGCACGCCTCGCGGCCGAGAACCGTCTGCGGACCGCGCCCGTCGGTCGAACGCGCGATGGCCTGCAAAGCGTGGCGCGCGATCCACGAGCCGCCGCCTTCGTCGCCGACGAGCGGCCCCCACCCGCCTGCCGAGGCAAACTTCCGGCGCGCATTCTTACCGCAACAGATCGAGCCGGTTCCCGCGATCAGCACCAACCCCGGCTCGCCATTCGTCGCGCCGTACAGCGCGATGTCGGCGTCGGTGACGATCTCAATTGGATCGACGTGCAGCGCCGCCAGAGCTTCGCGCACGCGCTCGCGCAAATCCGCGCGCTTGACGCCGGCCAGCCCGATTTCCAACGCCGCCACCTCATTGCGCCGGACGCCGGCTTCCGCGCAGGCGCGGTCAATCGCATCGCGCACGGCGGCGGCGGCCGGTTGGACCCCGACGCGCAGCGGGTTGGACGGGCCGGAGACGCCCGTGCCGAGCGTGCGGTTACGCGCATCGACGATCACGGCTTGAGTCTTAGTGCCACCGCCATCAACGCCGAGATACAGATCGGTCGGGCGGAGCGCCGCCGCCGGGGAAGGCGTGGCTCCGAAATGTGGCGCTGTCTGGCGTCGCGACGGTCTGGCCTTTATCGTTCGCATACTGGACGGGGCGAAAGCGAAACGGCATGAAGTTAAGGCAACACTGTTAAGAGCGATAACGCGGAGCAGTTCACTGACAACATCACAAATTGCAAATTTGAAATCTCAAATCTCAAATCCTGCGATCTCAAATCTCTTAGACTTCCTGCCGGCAGGTGGAAGCGGGTGCGCTCAGAGTGGCGCGCCTCATCCGACTTGAAGCCGCAGTCTAAGCCGGCTTGACATATAATGGAAACTAAAAGATTTTATCTCTTCGATAACCATCCCTGATACCGGAGCAACTATGGAGATACGTCAACTGAGGGCGCTGGCCGCGATTGCCGAGACTAAGACGTTCACCGCCGCCGCCGCGCGCCTCCATGTCACGCAGGCTGCGATCAGTATGCAGATTCGCCAACTGGAGCAGGAGGCCGGCGTGCCGCTCTTCGTCCGCACGCCGCGCCGTTGCGTCGCGACGCAGGCGGGCGAACGGTTGCTGGAACGCGCCGCGAACATCCTGCGCGAACACGACTCGGCGCTCGCGGAAATGCAGGAGTTGGCCGGCGTCGCGCACGGGCGGCTGCGCTTGGGCAACTCTTCGGCGATGTTCGGTGATGGGCCGCTACCGCGAATGCTGAAACAGTTACGCACGCCCCACCCGCACGCCGAGATCACGGTCACGTCGGGAACCAGTGAGGCGCTCGTCAAACAGATTCTCGCGGGCGAACTCGATATGGCGTTCGTCTCGTTGCCGGTGGAGGTGCGCGGGATTCAGACGGAGAGGCTGTTCGTTGATGAGTTGATCGCGATTGCCAGCCCGCGACACCCGCTCGCCGCGGAGCGCGTGGTCAGCGCTTACGCGCTTGCTGGCGAGAAGCTGATCCTTGGTGAGCGCGGCGGCAACACCCGCCGATTGATCGACGAATTTTTCGCGCAAGCTGGTTTGCGCCCGAAAGTGTCGATGGAATTGAGCCGGCTGACGGCGATCAAGCGGATGGTCGAGGAAGGCTTAGGCGTCGGGATCGTGCCGTTCCAGTCGGCGATTGAAGAGACGAATGACGGGCGTTTGGTCCGCTGGTGGATCGAGGGGGCACACATCAACTCGGAACTCGGTCTCGCCTCGCTCAGCGCCGGCTACCAGTCGCCGCTCGGCAAAACTTTCGTCAAGCTCTGCCACGACTATTTCGCCCAAGTGAGCAGCGCTGCCGCCGCGCGCCGCAAAGCGGTGAAATCAAAGGTTCAGAGTCAACCGCGCCGGCGGAAACATTAAGAGTGTGCGTTGGCTGCACCGGTCAGCGATCAGCGGTGCGGCCAGTCATCTGCCGTGCGTCTCGTTCAGCTTCGCGCCCCGTGTCTGGGGTGCACCACGCGAGTTATTCTGTTT
Source organism: Pyrinomonadaceae bacterium (assembly GCA_013813825.1). Taxonomy (GTDB): domain Bacteria; phylum Acidobacteriota; class Blastocatellia; order Pyrinomonadales; family Pyrinomonadaceae; genus JACCRA01. The sequence continues at coordinate 7,420 of JACCRA010000322.1, forward strand.
GCGCTGAAAGCTGATGGCTGAACGCTGACGCATTAACGTCTATCATCTCTTTTCGACCAACGCCCGAATCGCGGCGGCGAGGCGTGTGGTGTCTTCGGGCTTGCGAAGGCAGCCTTGCGCACCCGCTGCTATCGCTTTCTCGTGATCGAGCAGATCGGCGAAG
>JACCRA010000324.1 GCA_013813825.1 Pyrinomonadaceae bacterium
AAATCACGCCGGGGCAGTTGGGGCCGATGAGGCGCGTCTGCTTGTCCTGCAAAAATCGCTTGACCCGCACCATGTCAATCGCCGGAATGCCTTCCGTGATGCAGACGACAAGCGGCACGCCAGCGTCCGCCGCCTCAATAATCGCGTCAGCCGCGAACGGCGGTGGCACGTAGATCACGGACGCAGTCGCGCCCGCCTCTTTCACGGCTTCCTCAACCGTGTTGAAGACCGGAATGCCTTCGTGCGTCGTCCCGCCCTTGCCCGGCGTCACGCCGCCGACGACGTTGGTCCCATACTCGACCATCTGCTTCGTGTGAAACGTGCCCTCTTTGCCGGTAATGCCTTGCACGACAAGGCGCGTGTTTTTATCAACCAGAACGCTCAATGGTGTCTGCTCCCTCAGAGTAAGTTGGACCTGTTTTGAATGACCGCGCAGTATAGCACAAGCCTTTGAGAGCGGCCCAAAGACGGGCCTGACCGCGCTAACTCAGTTTGCTCCACCAAGGCAGGCTGACTAACTTAAAATGAATGATTATTTCTGCGACAGCAACTGAACGTATTCGCCGGCCGAAAGAACCGCCCACCAACGCTCTTGCCGCTTCATATAAATGTCGATCACACTAAATTGCCCATTATAACCGCCTTCTTCGGAGCGGGCTTTCAAGGTCACCCGCCCCGTCACTATCGCGGTGTCGCCGCTCACCCGCACGTTCAGATTTTCGATGTTAATGGAATCGAACGAAAGCGTTCCGGCAGCGAGAGACGCTAACCACTGGGCTTTTGAGAATGAAGTTCCGCGAGGATCGGTAAAGACGAAGTCATCCGCCAGAATATTATCGAGAGACTGAACGTCTTGCGTTCGCAGTGCCTCGATAAAATCTTCCTCAAGCCGTCGGACTTGCTCTTCCTCATTACGATACTGAAATTTCATCGGACCCAAGCTCCCGAAGCAAATGTTCAGTCCAGTTCCACCGTTTCGCCATAGCGCGGTGCGTCCACACGCCAGCCGAAGTGTTGGCGGATGTGTTCGGCCATCGCCTCGGCGGCCGGCGGCTCGCCGTGCGTGGTGAACGAGCGGCGCAGAACAGAGATGCCCGCCCTATTCATCAGACGCGGAAGGTAGTTGGCGTTTGGCTTTGAGCAACTGATTTTCGACGCGCAACATGAACTTTTCCCGCTCGTGCATTTCGCGCTCGCCGACGCGGTGGATTTCGTAGGCTAGCTGCTGAACGGTCGCGGCCAAGTCGTCAATTTGTTTCCGCAATTCCTTGATTTCAGCGCGATTTTGTTTGGTATCTTCCGTCAGTGTCAATACCTGCCTGAAAAGTTCAATAAATTGTTTCCACATTCAGGCCACCTTGCGAAGTTCTTCCAGCCGGGCGGCAGTCCGCGCTTTGAGTTGCTCGATCTCGACCTGATCACGTGCCATCTCTTCATTCGCTTGTCGCATGGCGGCAATCATTTCTTCGATCAATGCGCTCAATTGTTCGGCTTCAGCTTTGGTCAGTTCGAGTTTAATGGTTTCTTCCATACCGTGCCTCCGGCCGGATTCTAACACAAAGCTTTCACGCTACTTTGAATGCACGGCGTCATCACTCCAACTCGACGCTCTCAGCGTAGCGCGGTGCGTCCACACGCCAGCCGAAGTGTTGGCGGATGTGTTCGGCCATCGCCTCGGCGGCCTGCGGCTCGCCGTGCGTGGTGAACGAGCGGCGCGGAGCCGACGGCATCCCTTTGAGCCAACGCAAAACTTCCTGCCAGTCGGCGTGCGCGGAGAAGCCGCCGATGCGCTCGACGCGGCAGCGGACCGGGATCGGGTGTTTGAAGATGCTTACTTCCCTGTCGCCATCGAGAATGCGGCGGCCGATAGTGCCGGCCGCCTGATAGCCGACGAACAGGATCGTGTTTTTCTCGTCCGGCAAAAACCTCTGCGCGTGGTGCAGGACGCGCCCGCCGGTCATCATGCCCGACGCGCTGATGATGATGCGCGTGCCCCGCTCGTCGTTCAAACGCTTCGACTCTTCGCGCGACGCGGCCGTGATCATCGAGCGCGTGCGGAGCGGTTGGCGGTTGCGCGCCAGCACGCTCGTATAATCTTCGTCGTGCTCTTCGGGGCGACGCTGATAAGCCTGCGTCGCTGCCGCCGCCATCGGCGAATCCACCCGTACCGGCAATACGGGAATCTGCCCTTCTTCTTCCAGTTCGCGGATGAAGTAGATCAACTCCTGCGTCCGCCCGATAGCGAAGGCCGGGACGAGCAGCACGCCGCCGCGCTCGACTGTCTCGTTGATGATGCGTGCGAGCGCGATTTTGGGGTCTTCCGGATCATGCAACCGGTCGCCGTAAGTCGATTCGACCAGCATGTAGTCGCACGCCGGCGGCGCGACGGGATCGCGAATGATCGGCTGATCGTAATGGCCGAGATCGCCGGAGAACAGCACGCGTCGCCCCGCGCCATCCGTGCCCGCGCCTTCGATTTCCACCAACACCAAGCTCGATCCGAAAATATGCCCGGCGATGCTGAATCCCGCGCGGATGCCGGGCGCGATGGGAGACAAGTCGCCGTTGTTCGGTTGCGGCTGCATCAAGTCGAGCGTCTCGCGCGCGTCCTCTTCGGTGTAGAGCGGAAGCGCCGGCGAGTGCTTCGTCAAGTTATGGCGGTTGCGGTAGGAAGCGTCCTCTTCCTGCAACCGCGCGGAATCCGGCAGCATGATCTTGAGCAAATCGGCTGTGCCGCGCGAGCAGAACACTGGTCCCTTGAAACCGAGTTTGACGAGGCGCGGCAGGTAGCCGGTGTGGTCAATGTGCGCGTGCGTAATTAGCACGGAGTTGAGACTTCGGGGATCAAACGGCGGGTCTTGCCAATTCCGCTCGCGCAATTCCTTCAAGCCCTGAAACAGCCCGCAGTCGATCAACACCCGACCGCGCTTCGTCTCGATCAGATATTTCGAGCCGGTCACAGTCCCGACGCCGCCCCAGAAAGAGAGAGTTGCCATAAGAAATTTGTAGGGGCAGGGCTGATCCCTGCTCGCCTAAATTGAAGCAAACAAGATTGGGACAGAAGGAAATAGACAGGATTCACAGGATTCACAAGATAAGGCCGGCACAGAGGGCAACGACGTGCTTTTCTAATCTTGTAAATCCTGTCTATTTCTCCTGTGGTGTGATCTAGCTGGTTACGCAGCTTGTTTCTCAGCCAACGTGACCACCTTCTCCGCCGCGTCTTTCATGCCGTTGGCGACCGTGAAATTGAGGCCGGACTCTTTGATGACGCGCTGGCCTTCTTCCACGTTGGTCCCTTCGAGGCGGACGACGACCGGAACTTTAATGCCGATGGATTGCGCCGCGCCGACTACGCCGCGCGCCACCATGTCGCAACGGACGATGCCGCCGAAGATGTTAATTAGCACCGCTTGCACGTTTTGATCGGCGAGCAGGATGCGGAACGCTGCTTCGACTCTTTCCTGCGAAGCTCCGCCGCCGACGTCGAGAAAGTTGGCCGGCTCGCCCCCGGCGAGTTTAATAATGTCCATCGTCGCCATTGCGAGGCCCGCGCCATTGACCATGCAGGCGATGTTGCCGTCGAGCTTGATGTAGTTGAGATCGTACTTCGAGGCTTCGATCTCCAGCGGTTCCTCTTCGTGCAGATCGCGCAAGCCCAAGAAATCTTGATGACGAAACATCGCGTTGTCGTCGAAGTTCACTTTCGCGTCGAGCGCAATCAGGCGCTTGTCTTTCGTCAGGAGGAACGGGTTAATCTCAAGCAGCGAGGCGTCCATTTGCTCGTAGGCCGTGTAGAGCGACTGCATGAATTTGGCGGCTTGGTTAATCAGTTCGGACGGCAAGCCGAGGCCGAAGGCGAGTTTGCGCGCTTGATACGGGCGAAAGCCGATGGCCGGATCAATCGTCTCTTTGAGAATTTGTTCGGGCGTCTCGGCCGCCACTTCTTCGATGTCCATGCCGCCCGCTGACGAAGCCATAAAGACCGGCCGCCCCGACTGTCGATCCAACACGATGCCTAAGTAAAACTCTTTATCAATCGGCAATCCTTCCTCGACTAACAGCGTGCGGACTTCCTGTCCTTCCGGCCCGGTCTGGTGCGTCTTCAGTTTCATGCCAAGCATTTGCCGCGCGATCTCCCGCGCTTCGTCCGCGCTCTTCGCCAGCTTGACGCCGCCGCCCTTGCCGCGCCCGCCCGCGTGAATCTGCGCCTTGACGACGACGATGTCCGTGCCTAATTCTTTCGCCGCGTGATACGCCTCTTCCGGCGAGCGCGCCACAATCCCGCGCGGGACGGGGACGCCGTACTTCCCCAAAAGTTCTTTGCCCTGATATTCGTGAATCTTCATGGAGCAACCTCGCGCGATTGACGTGCTCAACCGCCTCTCTGGAATTTCTTTGAGTGGAACTTGCCCGCGAGTGTAGCCGGAGCAAAGGCAAAAGGCAAAAAGCAAAAGACACAGAGCAAAAGGTAGTTTTAGATCAAAAACCTCTCCGCTAATATCGTCCGTTAAAGGACGGGCTGACTCTCGACCGCAAAGAGAAGATAGTTACGAATCGCTCTCATTTAATTCTTTGCGGCGTAGATGAGCAACTAATCTCTTTCAACCCTTTTGACTAAAACGGGAGTAGCGTATGTTAATGAAGTCGTTGAGACAAAGACTCGGAAAAGTTTTGAGTGACAGGGGATTAGCCGAAAATAAAACAATCGCATGGTGGTATGCGGAGCAACAACGAAAACTTGAAGCCGGAGAAGAAATCGAACCGCCGTGGATCACATTTCCTAGCAGCAA
>JACCRA010000398.1 GCA_013813825.1 Pyrinomonadaceae bacterium
TTTCCAACTCTCTCAGCAACTGTTCGCGTTGTTGTTTGTTCTCGACGTGCCGTTCGAGAATCTCGCGCCCGCGTTCGATGCCGCCGTCCTCGAAAGCCTTCCACGCCGCCCGCCGGTAATAGTTCGCACCGACATCCGGCGGAGCTTTCTTCGCCGCTTCGAGCAGATGCTCCACCGTGCCGCCCTGCGCTATGCGCTCCATCTCGCGATAGGCTTCGGCGTGCGGGTTCTGCTGCTGCTCCATTTGCCTGACGCGCCGCCGCAGGACATTGAGTTGCGCTGGCGCTGCCCGCCGCTCCATTTCGGGAGTCACTTGTTGCAGGGCGTTAATGAGATTTGAGCCGTGGCCGGAGTGGATGCGGGCGTCGGTCAGGTTGGTCGCGGCGGCGATGAGGGCGTCGAGCAGTTCGCGACGCAACGATTCTTCGACTTGCAGCGAGTTGGGCATGGCGCCGCGACTATTGAAGCCGGCTGCCTGCCCGGCACTCGCCTCAGTCTGTGGCCGCGTCGCGGACAGGAGAAAAGTCGCCACGCCGGTCGCTTCGTAATCTCGCGCGAAGTCGGCCGTACGGAGTTTCTTGAAGACGACGGCGGCAAACTTATTCGCGGCGGCGGCGTCCTTGCCGCGCACGTTCAACAACAACTGTGGGAGGTTTGCCGAGATGCCTTTCTGCAACGACTCTTCCGCCAAACGGAGCGCCTGCTGCGGATCGTTGGCCGCGATCTGCTGCGCCAGCGACAACTCCAGCGCCAATTCCGGATCGGGCTGCTTGTAATCGCCATTGCTATAGTCGGGCGGCGGCGGTTGGCGCGTCGCGCGGAGAAAGTCCAAAGCGAGTTGCGGATCGCGCGGCGCGATGAGTTGCAGCATCTGCTGTCGCAACTGCGCGGCGGTGTAAGACAAATTGCCGTTGTGCGCGGCGGCGTCCGTTTCGAGTTCGCGCAGCACGATGGATAAGTCTTCGACCGCGGCTCGGAAAGTTTCCCGCGCGCGTTTTTGATCACTTTGCCAGAGCAACTCGGCGGCCTGCGCCAGCAAACGGACGCGATTTTCCGGTAGTTTCAGCGCACGTTGCCCAACAAGCACTTCGTCAAGCAGCGCCACGGCCTGCCGCACCAACCTCTCGTTTTTTGGCGCGGGTTGCGCGTCAACAGCAGCAGCCGGTTCCTGCGCCGCCACTTCCATTACCGCCGTCGGCGCGACGAGCAGCAACGCGATCAACCAAACGAGAAGGCATCGTTTCAATTTCATAAAATTTCACCGAAGATTAAGAGAAGTAGGACGGAGATTTAAGGCCAACAAATTGATGAACGGAGCGCGACCCGGCGAGTTGCCGCAAAATTGTGCTAAATCGAAACAAACAAGATCCGAACACGAAGCAATAGACAGGATTAACAAGATTGACAAGATAAAATTCAGGAGCAAAGGTTGCGCTCTGTTTCTTTCATCCTGTTCATTTTGTGCTGTCTTATTCTCCGTGCAGTCGTGTCAGGTGCGCTCCACTGCGATGCGCGCGACGGTGTAGAGGATGCGCGCCCCGGCTCGAAACGTGCCGCGCACCGTGCCCGACACTTTCGACTCGCCGCCCGCGCGCCGCCGATGATCGACCGACACTTCCAAGATGCGCAAGCCCGCGCGCGCCGCACGCATCTGCATTTCCAGATTCCAGCCGTAAGTCTCCTCGCGCATGTCCAAACGTGCGAGCGCGTCGCGCCGGATCGCGCGGAAAGGGCACATGTCAGTGTAGCGCACGCCGTAGAGGGCGCGCAGCAGCAGGCCGGCGGCTCGGCCGGCGAAGATTTGTTGAAAGTTCATGCTGCCCGGCTCGCGCCGTCCGCGCGTGCGCGAGCCGATCACGAAATCATGTGTCCCGGCAACAATGGGACCAATCAGACGCTCCATCAACTCAGGGCAATCGCTGCCGTCGCCGTCGAGAAAGACGACGATCTCCGCATCCGGCGCAACTGCTTCGACGCCCGCGCGGCACGCCCGCCCGTAACCGCGCTTCGGCTCGCTCACGACACGCGCCCCGGCCTCGCGCGCCACCTCCGCCGTTCGGTCGTCGCTGCCGTTATCAACCACAATTACCTCGCCCGCGATCTCGCGAGGGATTGCGCGCACCACATCGCCGATTGGTTCTTCCTCGTTCAAGGCGGGGATGACGACGGAGACGCCTAGCTTTAATGTTGATTGCTCGCTCAAGTTAATTTTTTGAAAGCTTTGATCTTTTGTGTCAGCTCTCTCATCTCGCGCTCAGGAAATGGCTCTCGCCACTGCCTTTCATACTCCGCTAAACTTTGCTTTGACTCCATATCACGTAACGCTTTCCAGAACGGGCGCACCACCTTATAGAGTGAGCCGTTAAAAGCAAATGCTTTCTCACGCGTGCGCCCCGCCACGCTCGACTGAATAATTTTGTAAACCTTGAAATCCACTTGCTCACTCTCGACATCGAACAGAAACTCATGCTCAACCGGCTCATCATTCCAGCGAACAACAGCATTGGTGTAACCGTCAACAACTTTAAGTAACGCGCTGACGAGTTCATTAATCGAGTCATAAGGTGCGTGTGATGGCATGAATCCATACTCTTTTTCTCTCGCACTCAGCGTAACAGTCAGCCAGCCATGTTCCGGGCCGTTAAACTCAACTTTTAAGTTGCCAGTATCGGGCATAATCGTTTTCACGAGTGCTTGAGATTGTGACGCCTTAGCTCACTACTCGATGCACGATGCCCTTCGCGCGGAGCAGGTGCTCGGCGGCGGCGAAGTAGTCGCGCACGTCCATCTGGCCGCGAATCCAGTCGATGTAACGCCCGATGCCTTCGGCGAGTCTGACCTGCGGCTCGTAGCCGGCGGCGCGGATGCGGGTCGTGTCGGAAATCAAGTGGCGCATCTCGCCGGGGCGAAATTCGCCCTGCGCGGAAGGCGCGATCTTAATTCTGAGCGCGTCGGAAATCAGTTCCGCGACGCGGCGGATGGTGGTCGCTTCGTTGCTCCCGACGTTGACGGGCAAGCCATCGAGTTTGTCGGTCGTCGCGGCGAGCAGGTTGGCGCGGGCAATGTCTTCGACGAAGCTGAAGTCGCGCGTCTGCTCGCCGTCTTCGTAGAGCACGGGCGGTTGCTCGTTCAAGAGGCGCGTGCAGAAGATCGCGATGACGCCGGTGTACGGGTTGAAGATCGACTGGCGCGGGCCGTAGGTGCAGGAGTAGCGCAACGCGACTGTGGGAATGCCGGTCTGTTGACCCCACGTGAGGACCAATCTTTCCTGATCGACTTTCGTGATCGCATACACCGTCTCGCCGCCAATGGGCGCATGCTCAGGTGTCGGCGCGGAGACGGTCAAGCGGTCGCACGCGGGACAGTGAACGGAGAAATCGCCCGCGCGCAATTGCGCGACTGAGCGGACGGGCGGGAAGACTAAGCCGTGAACGGCACACGTCCCTGCCCCTTCGCTATAGACGGCTTGCGAAGAAGCGACGACGATCTTTTTGATCGGCAAATTCTCGTCGCGAATAATTTCGAGCATCTGCGCCGTGCCGAAGCTGTTGACGCCGACGTACTTGGAAATCTCCGGCATGTAGCCGCCGTAGGCCGCTTGGTGAAAGATGAAGTCGATGCCATCAAGAGCGGCTCGGACGGTGTGGCGGTCGCGGATGTCGCCTTCACCAAACTCGGCCTCAGTCGGTATCCACGCCGGCCGGCCGTGGCG
>JACCRA010000665.1 GCA_013813825.1 Pyrinomonadaceae bacterium
GTGGAGGACGACGCGCAGGACGGCCCCGATCACGTGGACGCGCATCGCTCCGTCGCGCTCGTCATCAGCGCCTACAATCGCCCCGGAGCGCTCGTCCACGAGTTTCACAACACCGTCAGCTTGATCCGCACGATGGAGTTGCTGCTCGGCATCCCGCCGATGAACCAGCTTGACGCCAACGCCGTGCCCATCGACATCTTCCGCGACGCGCCTGATCTGCGACCCTATCAATCAATTTTGCCAGACATCGCTCTCGATAATCTGCTTACGCCGCCGCCGCGCACCGCCGCCGACCTTCGCTGGATGCGTCTGACATCTGAGCAAAACATGGCTTTCGCGGACATGGCCGATCCCTCAATCCTGAATCAAGCGATCTGGTATTCCGTCCGCGGCGCCGACTGCCCGATGCCGGAAATCTCCCGCCTCCCGGCCTTCGACGCCATGCGGCAAGGCATTGCTGAAGTGGTCGAAAACGAAGAAAGAGCCGAAAGGGTGCAAAGGGAAGACGACAATTAAATGCTGTGCTGTGGAGCGCGAATGATTACTGTTCGAGATCATCGATTTGAAGGCCGATGGGATCGGCTCCCGTGCCTTTAACGGCGTCGATTAAGCGGGCGACTTCGCCGTAATTGAGCGAACGGGGCGCACGAATGAAGACCGTCTTTTCGATGCGTTCGGCCTGCTCCATGCTCGGTCGTTCGATCAGATTGTCTCTCACGACGTTGTTTTGCCCGCGCAGGCGAAAAACTTGCGCCAGTTCGACGACGAGTCTGGTTGGATCGTGGATGCTGCCGAGGCCCGCTGTCTGGTTCAGTGTCAATTGAAGATCACTGCCAATTGATACCACCAGCAGCTTCGGGTTTTGATCAACCCACGGATCGGTGGGCGGCTCTTCGGGAACCAACGCCTTGAAGCGCGACGGGCGCAGTGGGCTGATGACCATGAAAATAATCAAGAGTACCAGCAGCACGTCGATGAGCGGCGTGACGTTGATGTGCGGCTTCGTTTGACTCACGCGCCTCTGTGTTTGATGTCGCATCATGGTGGCCTCCGTGATGGGCGAACAGTTTGTGTTGCCATCACGTTAGACACGCGGACTGTCAAAATGTTCCTCACACATCGCCTGATTATTGTCCGGCCGCTTCCAGATATTTTTTGATCTCCCGGTGTAAGGCTCCGCGCGCGCGGAGGAGGCGAAAGAAGGCGCGGCGTTGTTGCAGCAGGATGAGGCCGGCGCGTAGCCAGCCACGCATGTCGAAGAGTTCTTCCAGCGAGCGCATCGCGACGTAGCCGCAGGCAATGATGCAGGGGATGATGATGATGGCCGACCGCCAGTTCCACCAGTACCAAACCACGAATAATAAGACTAGCCAAGTGAGAGGCATTAACAACATCGCCGCCAGAATTTTGACGGTCGATTCGATCTCGTCAGGGCCGTGGCGGCGGAACAAAAGCGAGAGCAGGAAGCAGGTGACGAAGGCGGGCAAGTGAATGACGGCTCCGACGAAGCTCAACGGCGCGAGCAGCAACAGGAGCGCGCTTTTAATGAGCAGGTGGCGAAAGACGTACCAGCGCGAATGCGCGAGCACAGAGAGATTCTCCGGTTCAATGCCGAGCGTGGACAGTTCGGCTTCGTATTCCAGAATTCTCTGGCCGAGTCGGGTCGCTGGCCCGGCGTCTTGTCGCACGGCGAGGCGGGCGGCGACGCGGCGGCGCAAATCGAATTCATCGGCCAACGTGTGACGAAAGTTGATCGTCTCGTAGATTGAAGAGAAGAGTTGTTCGGCCTTCGCCACCGTCTCCAGCGTTTCCGTGTTCTCCACGTTGAGCGTCACTTGCCGGAGCTCCGCGTCGATCTGTTCTGAGAGCCGGCGCACGTCTTCCGGCAACGGCTCACCGCGTGGGTCGAGTCGGGTCGGAAAAACATCGAAGGGCGGACCGAAGCGGATCAACGCCTCGCTGCGGAAAGAGGTCTTGGAAGTGTAATAGAGGCCGACCGGCACGATCTGAAGCGATGCGAAAGCGCCGCCCCTCGCCGCCGCCGTTTCATCTTGCTCTTCGCCGGTTGTCGAGAGCGCGCCGAGCGCGATGCGGGCGGCGCCGGTCTTGACCGGCAATAAGTATGTGGCGCTGTGCGAGACGCCTTCGGGAAACAGCGCAATGCACCGCCCGCGACGCAAGAGCCGGCGGCAGGCGGCGAACGTCAGGTTATTGAGAGCGGGATTCTCGCCCTCATCAATGCGCCGGTACAGCGGCAACGCCTCAACCTCGCGCAGCAGGAAGCGCAGCACCGGCAGCCGGAATAAAGTTGATTTGGCGAGGAAGGAGACGCGGCGCGGCAACGAGCAGAAAACCAACGCCGGATCGATGACTCCGTTGGGATGATTGATGACGAAAACGAGTGGTCCTTCCAATGGGACCAATGCCGCGCCGTCGGTTTCGATGCGGCGAAAGAAGAGTCTGAGCGCGATGCCGAAGACGACATGTAAGAGACGCTGGATGAATGACCCACGCTGGCGGGTGAGCAAATCACGAAGGCGCAACACGACGACGTTCGGCATCGACGGATTATATGCCAAGCCCATCCGCGACTTCCCGCCGCCAACCGCGAGATCAGCAGCGGCGCGGCACGGCGAGCGCGCTCAGTACCGGGAGCGGTAGCGACCGGATGGCATGCTGGCAACCACGCGATGTGAATGGTGGCGCACACCGTACCCCGTCGCTACCGCTCCGGGTACTGAGCGCGTCGCGTGACTTGTCGTAGTCAAAAACATGAGCCATCTTGTTAATCCTGTCCATTACTCTGCTGCCTGTCTCGGAGAATGAAGAGACTCGGTCCGTGAGATTATTTACTGTTGACATTTTTCGCCCCGGCAGCCTAGTCTGGCAGCATACCAACAAACCAGAGCGAGAGCGCCGTTGGGCGGGAGGAGCGAGAAGAGGTTCGATGTCTATTCTATTTCATTTAGCTTTCCCGGTCCGTGACTTGGAAGAGGCGCGGAAGTTTTACGGTGAATTGTTGGGATGCCCTGAAGGCCGCAGTTCGGACCAGTGGATCGATTACGATTTCTACGGGCACCAGATTGTGGCGCACTTACAGAAGGACGCGCCGCCGAGTCCGCAAGGCGGCAATATGGTGGATGAGCATCATGTGCCGGTACCGCACTTCGGCGTCATCCTACCGCGGGACCAGTGGGATGAGTTGGCCGGGCGCTTGCGCCGGGCAGGGGTCCAGTTCATTATTGAGCCTTACGTGCGCTTTGCGGGGCAGGCGGGCGAGCAGGCAACAATGTTCCTGCTCGATCCGAGCGGCAACGCCCTAGAGTTTAAATCCTTCGCCGACCCATCGCAGGTCTTCGCCACATGACGCGTGATAGCCATCGCCCTTGAAATAAAAGTGCGGGGCGGTGACCGGAGGTCGGTCTGAACTAACAATCATTTGACAGAACAAAGGAGTCGAGACATTGGCGACGAAATTAAACATCCGAATCAAGGCCAACGCGGACGCAACGAAGCCGCGGCAGATCGCGCAACAGATTAGCGCCGCCATCGAGAGCGGGAAGCTCAAACCCGGCGATGCGCTGCCGAGCGAACGCGCTCTGAGCGAGCAACTCGGCGTCAATCGCAAGACAGTCCGGGCGGCCTTCGCCCAACTGACTGACGATCGAGTGATTGAAACCGCCAGTACCTCTAACCGCCGTGTGAGCGGCGCAAGTGGAGGCAGTGGAATGCCGACGAAATCAGCGCCGGTTGCGGCGACGAAAGTTCCGGCTAAAAGCGCAGCCACGAAGAAGACCGGAAAAGGGGCCGCGTCAAAAAAAAGCGGAAGCAAAGGTTAGAGATATTTCGTGTGCTTAATTGCTCAATTTCGGCGGGAATCATCCAACACGGGCAGCTCCGGTGGGAGCGGAACTTTCAGTGACGCCACACGTTCCACTTCCGCCGGAACTGATTTCTGTAGCGCAACTTTTTACCGTTGTGTCAGTCTCGGCATTGAGCGCCGACTTAATCATCAGGAATTCACGCTCTAACCCAAGCGTCAAAGAGCGCAGTCTGTCAATTAAAAGTTTCGGCTCGGTTTTAAGAGTTAGACACTGCTCCAACTGCCGGCAGAGGTTTGCCATTCGCTCGGCACCAATGTTTCCGCAACTGCCTTTCATCGAGTGCGTCTCAGCGCACAGGGCTTTCACGTCATGGCGCTCGATTAAGTGCGACAAAGAAGAAATACGCCGGCCCGTGTCAAAGAGAAAAAGTTCGAGCAGTTCCGCTGCCATCTCCGCGCCAAAGTCATCTTCTAATTCTTTCATCCTCGCTAACATCTCGTCCTCCATCTTCAGCGCAACGGTTAGGGATAACTTGCTCACTTTTACCACAGACAATTCCTCCGATATGATTTGCGCCGGTGACAATACAATTGAACATTTATCCTATCCGGACACTCTGTTGTTTTGTTTCATCAGCCACGCCAGTGGACAGCCGGGGCGGGGAGCGTACTCTGGCCTTAGCTATATCGGTCGTGCTTCCTAAAAACTTAAGACGATTTTCCAAGTTGCGCTGCGGTTGTAAGTATTAATACTTCCGACCAGAATAAAAACTAATCGCTTTCCAGTGCGGTCCAGTTGACGCTTCTTTCATGTCTCATATGTAATTTCCCGATAAGGAATGCGGGTGAATGAGAATTCGTTTTGAGTTGACACTGACCGCTAACCAATCCGCAACCCTTCTCACGCGGTGAACAGGGAAACGCAAGCTAAGCGAATTAAGGCTGCGGAGATGAGTCAACGGGGCGGCGTATCGATGATTGATGAATTAGTGCTCTTACTAGATGCTGGCGGGATGTGTTTGCACGCCGGAGCGACAGGGCAGGCGTTGCTAGACCCGCCGCTGGCTCTCCTGCCGGGGCGGAAACTGACCGAACTGCTTTTGCCCGCGCAAGCTGAAATTCTCTCCGGATATTTACAACAAACGCTCGCCGAGGGGCGGAAGATCAATTTTCAACATGCCTTTGGCGCGGCGGGGACCTGCGCGGTCACGCTGACGCCGCTCTCTGGCGGAGCGGTGTTATTAGTGGCGTGCGACACCGGCGCGGCAGCCGGAGACGTAACGGTGAATCGCGACGAGCCGTCTCGGCCGGCGCGCGAGAGCGAAAAGCACTATCGCGCGCCGGCCG
>JACCRA010000423.1 GCA_013813825.1 Pyrinomonadaceae bacterium
TCCAAGACGGACGGCGCCCGCGCCGCACGTCGCCATATAAAGTGAATTGCGAAACCACCAACAATTCACCGCCAATCTCCCGCACCGACAAATTCATCCGCCCTTCCGCGTCCTCAAAAATCCTGAGTGCCGCGATCTTTTCCGCAAGGTACGAAGCATCTCCGCGTGTGTCGTCGCCCGCCACACCCAGCAACACGACGAGGCCGCCGTCAATCCGCCCGACAATCTCGCCCTCCACCTGAACTGAGGCGCGCGTCACGCGCTGCAACACGGCTCGCATCTCACCGTCCGTTCACTTGCGCGCTACTGCAAGGCGAAACTGAACGTGATCGTGCCGGTCACTCTCACCGGCACTCCGTCCAGCAGCGTCGGCGTGAAGCGCCATTTTTTGGCCGCGATCACGCTGGCACCACGCAATAACAACGGGCCATTTAACGGTATGGCTTCAATTACTCTACCTGTCTCATCCACGGTGACTTTGACCAATACTGTGCCTTGCTCGCGGCTCTGTTTAGCCGCTACTGGGTACGATGGCTGTGTTTTGTAAACCGCCTTGCCGTTGAGCACGCCGCCCTGCTCAGTCCGCGTCGCCCGCTCAAGCGACGCCGCCCCGATGGAAATCAACAACTTGTTAATGCGCTCGACCAGAGGGTTACTGTCCCCACTGGCATAGACGATGCCCAAGTAATTTGCCAGCGACTGTGTGATCATCACCGGCACCGCCGCAGGCGGCGACTTCTCCGCAATGTTCAGGACGCGCGCATAAACTTCCCTCGCCGCTTTATCGTGGCCTTGTAAACGCTCCAACTCAGCCCGGCCGATCAACGCGCGAGCCGTTTCGATACTCTCCGGGCCGTGCTGCCGCTCCGCGATCCCGACGAGCCGTTGCGCCGCTGCTTCGGCTTTGTCAAAGTCGCGTTTCCTGTACCATACGACGGTCAACTGGTTGAGAACGCCGACGACGGGCGGGCTATCCGGGCCGGCCGTAGCTTCGTAGAGCAACAACGCCCGCTGATAAAGTTCTTGAGCTTTGCCGTACTCCTTTTTCCCGCTTCTCAGCGCCGCGAGGTTGGCGAGCGAGTCCGCGATCCGCTGGTCGTCAGCCTTGAGAGTTCGTTCTCTCATCTCCAAAACTTTTTCGGCCAGCGGCAACGCCTCGTCATACTTGCCTTCTTGATGCAGACTGACGATCCTCGCATTGAGGTTCATCACTTCCGCCGCTTCCCACGCCTGAGTTGCAGGCTTCGCCGCCGTGGCTGCCGGTTTTTCATCCGGCGACGTTTGCGCGTCAACCGGGTAACAGAGCAGCAGACCAGTGCCGAGCATGGCTATCAACTTTTTCATTTCGTGAAACTCCGTTTGCTACTTCTTCGGCGGCCGGCTCGGCCTGATCTCGATGCGGCTCGGCAGGCTGCGCTCGTCGTGGTGAAGAAGATTCAAAACGACGCGCGCGATGTCCGCGGGCTGTAGTTGCCAAGCCTTGCTCTCGTCCGGCTCGTCGCCGCCGAAATAAGTGTTGACCGAGCCGGGCATGATGTAGCTGACTTTGATGCCGTCGTGCCGGACTTCCTGCATGAGTGCTTCGCTAAAGCCATTGAGCGCGAACTTCGAGGCGTTATACGCCGCCATTCGCGGGTGCGGGTTCGCGCCCGCGAGCGAAGAGATGTTGAGGATATAACCGTCGCCGCGTTGTTTCATCAGCGGGATCGCCTCGCGGCAACAGTAGAAGACGCCGTATAGATTAGTCTCCAACACCGCGCGAAAATCTTCGGGCGTCGTCTCTTCGACGCTCTTAAAAATCCCGATGCCCGCGTTGTTGACCAGCACATCCACGCCGCCGAACTCCGCGACCGTGTGCGCGAAGAGAGCCTTGACCTCTTCTTCATCGCGCACATCGCACGCCGCGCCCGTGACCATCCCCTCGCCCACGTCGCCAATTTCACCGGCGGCCTGTTCGATCTCGTCCGCATTCCTCGCGCTAATGCAAACGTTCATCCCTTCGCGCGCCAACGCTTCAGCGATGGCGCGGCCGATACCTTTCGTGCCGCCAGTGATGATTGCTGTTTTGCCTTTGAGGTTCATTTTAAATGCTCTATTTGTTTAGCTTGGATTTCAAAACTTCATTGACTAGCTTCGGATTCGCCTTGCCCCGCGAAGCTTTCATCACTTGACCGACGAAGAAACCGAAGAGCGAGTCCTTGCCCGCGCGATACTTTGCGAGTTGCTGCGAATTGGCGGCGAGCACTTCTTCGACGATGCCTTCGATCTCGCCGGCGTCGCTGACCTGTGCAAGGCCCTGCTCTGCGACGATGACCGCCGCGCTCTTGCCCGAATTGAACATTTCGATGAGCACGTCCTTGCCTTGCTTGCCGTTGATCTGTCCTTCGTCGATGAGGCGGACCAACGCGCCCAACTCTTCCGGCGGCACCGGCGACTCGGCGACCGTCCGGCCTGACGCTTCTAACTCGCGCAGCAATTCCGTCCTGATCCAGTTGGCCGCGCCGCGCGGGTTTTGCGCCGCCCGCGCCGCTTGCTCATAGTAGTCGGCCAGAGCGCGCTCGGAAGTGAGTTGGACGGCGTCGTTGAAAGAGAGGTGGTATTCATCCATCAAACGCCGGCGGCGCTCTTCCGGCAATTCAGGCATCGAGCGGCGCACATCCTCAATAAACTCAGGCGTCACGACGAGCGGCGGCAAGTCTGGTTCGGGGAAATAGCGATAGTCGTGCGCTTCTTCTTTCGAGCGCATGGTGCGCGTCTCGCCCGCGCGGTCGTCCCACAGGCGCGTCTCCTGCACAACGCGCCCGCCCGCTTCGATCAATTCGATGTGGCGTTCAATCTCAAACTCAATGGCCTTCTGCATAAAGCGCACCGAGTTCAAATTCTTCAGTTCGACTTTGGTGCCGAACTCCGTGTCGCCAATTCGCCGTACCGAGACATTCGCCTCGCAACGCAAATTGCCCTTCTCCATGTCCGCCTCCGAAGCGCCGACCCATTGCAGCGCGCGGCGGACGTGATTGACGTAATCGTAGGCTTCCCACGACGAACGAAAGTCAGGCTCGGTGACGATCTCGGCGAGCGGCGTCCCCGCGCG
>JACCRA010000427.1 GCA_013813825.1 Pyrinomonadaceae bacterium
CCTTCGGAATGCCCGTCGTATGCTTTGTCGCGGCCTCTGACGTTCGACGCACGACGGCACGATGCGCTTAGCAGACTTTGGCTTCCGTGCCGATCTTGTCGGATTCATTTTAGGAGATAGTCACGAGTCAATCAGCTTTTTCAGATGAAGCGATGAATGATAAGCAAGTTCCTTAAGCGCGACATGATTGGGAGGCGGCTGTCCGCGACTGTCCCGCGCTGGTGTCTCCTATCTGTGGCGCTGTGCTGCGCTCTTCCTTGGCACGCGCCAGCGCAAGAGTCGCGCCGCGCGCGCACCGTTAATGCCGTACCGGCGGGCGAGGTTGTCGTCATCCTCGGCGAGCGGACGTTTAACGCCCTGTTCGAGGCGGTCTTCACGCTGGAACAGCCGCTCAGTTACCCGCTCGGCCGTGGCAATGCTTCTTCCGACAGCAAGCAGAGCGCGGGCGACTGCGCGAGCCAGATCACGCTGGCGCGCGAGGCGGAAGGCGTCACGACGGCGGTGCGTTTCCACGACGGGCGGATCACCGCCCCGCTTGCTTTCAGCGGCAGCTACGACGCCCCGCTGCTCGGCTGCCTCAACTTCCGCGGCGCGGCCGACACCTCGCTTGACCTCAATTTCGATCAGGCGCGGCAGGTGCTCGTGGCGCGGGTGACAATCAAGCAGGTGCAGTTGAAGAACGTGCCGGCGATGTTTGCCGACGGCGTCACCGGGTTGGTGCAGGACGCGGTTGACGCGCGCCTCAACCCCATCGAAATCTTACGTGCGGAACAACTCTCGGCGCGCGTGCCGCTCAAGAAAGCGGGCCACCCCGCCGCGACGACTTTGCGCTTGCGCGCGAAAGCCGTCCGCCACGAGATCGCGCAGGGCGAACTCCGCTTGCGGATCGCTTACGAGTTCGTGCGTGACCAATAAGCAAAGCGCGGAGCAGTCGGATGACAGACGAAGCAACGATTACTCTCTACCGCCCAATTGGCAGCGATGAACTGCGACTGATCGAGGCGAGCGGGTACACGGCCTTCCCACCGCGACGGCCTGAGCAGCCAATCTTTTATCCGGTGCTGAAAGAAGAATATGCCGCGCAGATCGCGCGCGACTGGAACGCGAAGCGCAACGACGACCGGCGCGGCTACGTAACGCGCTTTCGCGTGCGCGCTCAGTTTCTGATTCGCTACGAAGTCCGCACCGTCGGCGGCGGCGTTCATCAAGAACTGTGGGTGCCCGCCGCGGAGCTAGAGTTGTTCAACCAAAATATCGTGGGACCAATCGAAGTGATCGCGGAATTCCTCTCGTAGCCGAAGCGGGCGGTGTCAATGCCACCCGCTTTTGCCGGCCTGTTGACTGTTCGCCATCTCTGTTTAGCAAAAGGCACATACTTTCGCCATCCCATTCAGTGAAGATGTTTTTGATCCTGAAAATAGTGAACGGGAAACTATGAGCGCCAATATCATCGAACCTTTGGAAAAGATCGCGGGCGAGGTGCTGGAAAATCTCGCCGATGTGCTGGTCGGTAAAGCCTCGACTTTGCGCGACGGCACGGAGCACGCTGGCGTGCGCCTGCCGCGCGACCTTTACGCGCATCATGAAGCGCAGACCGAGTGGTGGTATTACACCGGCCACCTGCAAACCGCGTCGGGGCGCAGCTTCGGCTTTGAGTTGGTCTTTTTCAAGCGCCGCACCGACCTCGACCGCTTCGGCATTGTGCCGTTGCGCCTGCTCGCTAATCCGCTCTACCTCGCGCACTTTGCGATTACGGACGAGTCGCGCGGGCATTTTCGCTACGAGCATCGCAAGAGCGCGAACAATCCTTTCGAGTTGCCGGCCGGCGCGAGCGAGAGCCGTTTTCAACTCCGCCTCGGCAATTGGACGGTGCGCGAGGAGCAGGGACGTCACCTCTTGCGCGCGACGCTCGGCCAGAACCTCATCTTCGAGGCGGCGCTTTCGCCCGTCAAGCCCGTCGTGCTCAACGGCCACGCGGATGCCGGCGTCAGCTTCAAGGATCACGGCGAGGCTTCGCGCTATTTCTCCTACACGCGGATGGCCGCCGAAGGACGCATCACTTGGCACGGCGAGACCGAGAGCTTTGACGGCGCGGCGTGGATGGATCGCGAGTTCGGCACGTGGAAGACGACCGACGATCAGAAGGGTTGGGATTGGTTCAGCGTGCAACTCGATCACGGCGCGGAAGTGATGGTCTATCACATCCGCGACCAGCAGGATCGACCGTCGGATTTTTCGAGCGGCCGGTACGTTGACCGCGAAGGCAACTCGACTCACCTCGCGCGTGAAGATTTCCGGCTCGAAGCTCTCGGACACTGGCGCAGCCCGCACACCGGCGCGAAGTATCCGAGCGGGTGGCGGTTGCAAGTCCCGCGCGTCCGCTTGGATGTCGTCGTAACGCCCGTCCTTCAAGATCAGGAACTCGACACCCGCGGCACGACGATGATCGTGTATTGGGAGGGGGCTTGCACCGTCGCCGGCTTTCACAACGACCAGCCGACGATTGGCCGCGCCTACGTCGAACTGGTCGGCTACGACCGCTCGCATGAGCAACCTTCGATTACCAGTTTTCTCTTCGGGCGCGCGCTCGATCATCGCTTCGGGCATAGCATCTTCGGCTAAGAGCATTGCAAACACGGGCGGCAGATTGAGGCCGCAAGGACACGGAGGAAGGCGCGACCGTGGGGGAGAGCGTGGCCGCCCGCCGCCCTTCCACACAATCGCGCCTATTCGCCTCCACCTTCCACAACTGCTGCGTTGCTGAACTTTTTGAATGCCAGCACATCCGAAAAAGCCTCGGTTGTAGCTTGGTCCCGTATTCACACGATACGGTCAGGTACGACACTTTATCGTGCGATTCAGCGCCTTCCTGTCGCAATAAACACCAGTTCACCAGCAGTTTTAATTGATCTCCGTGTGTGGCACGACACTTGTTAGTTGCTTCGGTAAGTTATTCGCGTCATCGCGAATTGGAATCGTAAAAAATGCGGAGGATTATGTTCATGAAGACCAACACAGGTGGATCGTTGATGAAAAAACTCATGCTGGCGCTCGGACTCTTTCTAGCACTACCAGCGGGCGCTGCCGTGACCCAAGCCCAAGATCGTTATTGGGGCCAAGATGATGACCGGCGCGAGCGCCGGCAAGACAGGCGTGAACGCCGCCGGGAGCGGCGCGAGGATCGCGGGGAGCGGCGCGAGGATCGCCGCGGGCGCGATTGGGATCGTTACGACAACTACGGCGGCTCTTTCCAGCTTCGCCAGACGGCTTTGAACGCTGGCTATAACAACGGAATCGAGGAGGGACGCAAAGACCGCCGGAAAAATGATCGCTTCGACTACCGCGACGAGAGCGATTACCGGAACGCCTCGAAAGACTACAGCTCACGACTCGGCGACCGTGGATTGTACCAACGTTATTTCCGCGAAGGTTTCGCGAACGGTTACGAGGACGGCTTTCGCAACTACTAAGACGCTGACCTAGTGCCGAGAAA
>JACCRA010000441.1 GCA_013813825.1 Pyrinomonadaceae bacterium
AATGGACATCAGGAAAGTTGGTGTGCTCGGATGCGGGCTGATGGGGGCGGGGATCGCGCAGACGGCCGCGACGTCAGGGTTCGATGTGGTTGTCCGCGAAGTGTCGGACGAGTTGTGCGAGCGCGGCCTTGCGGGCATCGATAAGTCGCTCGCGAAGTTCGCCGAGAAGGGGACAATCACTGCCGAGCAGCGCGGGGAGATTCGCGGGCGGCTTACGGGCACGACGAAGTTTGAAGACCTTGCCGACTGCGACATTATCATCGAAGCGATCATCGAAAACCTCGACACGAAACGCGAGACGTATCAGACGCTCGACAGCCTCTGCAAGCCCGAAACGATCTTCGCCTCGAACACTTCGTCACTTTCGATTACCGAGATGATGACGGCCACTTCCGCCGAAAGACAGAAGCGTTTCGTCGGTCTTCACTTCTTCAATCCGGTGCCGCTGATGAAACTGGTCGAAGTCGTCCGCACGATTTTGACCGACGAGCAGATCTATGAGCAGTGCGTCGATTTCGGTCAACGCTTGGGCAAGACGACGGTTCGCACTTCGGACAAGACCGGCTTCATCGTCAACCGTTTGTTGGTCCCCTACATGCTCGACGCCGTGCGCGCGCTCGAAGAGGGCGTCGGCTCCATCACGGACATCGACAACGCGATGAAACTCGGCCTCGGCTACCCGATGGGGCCGTTCACGCTCGGCGATTTCGTCGGCCTCGACACCACTTACTACATCGCCGAGATCATGTTCAACGAATTTCGCGAGAAGCGGTTCGCCCCGCCGCCGCTCCTCAAGCGGATGGTCTTGGCCGGCCTCTACGGCCGCAAGTCCGGCCGCGGCTTCTACGATTACACGACTGATCCGAAGAACCCGACGCCGATGAACCTTGTCTAAACAGTGACGAGTGACGAGTGACGAGCAAGAAGAAGTTCTGCTCTCATCATTCGTCACTCATCACTTTGTTCCGACTTGTTTCTCATCACCGTAGTTCTTATACTGCCAAAGCTTTCGCTTTGAAACGGCAATCGGGGTTTGACGGAAAAATCTTGCAGCCTGTGACTCATCAGGGACGCTTGAACGCCGGCGGCTTTCGCTTCGCGGTGGTTTCGAGCCGGTGGAACGACTTTCTCACGTCGCGCCTCGTCGAAGGCGCGCTCGACGCTTTAGAGCGATTGGGAGCAATGGAAGAGAACGTCGCGCACTTTCGCGTGCCGGGATCGTTCGAGATACCGCTCTTGGCGCGCAAACTGGCCGGGTCGGGCAAGTATGATGCGGTCATCTGCCTCGGCACGGTGCTCCGGGGACAGACGCCGCATTTCGAGTACGTCGCTGGCGAGGTGACGAAGGGCATCGCGCAGGCCGCGATGGAGACAGGCGTGCCCGTGCTCTACGGCATCGTCACCGCCGACACGCTCGAACAGGCGATAGACCGCGCCGGAGTCAAAGCCGGCAATAAAGGTTTCGAGGCCGCGATGTCGGCGGTCGAATTGGTCAATCTGTACAAAGAAGTAATCAGTAATGAGTGAGAGCCTAAGGCTGACAACTGATTACTGAGAGCTGACTACTTTCCTATGGGTTCAAGACGTAAGGCGCGCGAATGCGCTTTGCAAATGCTCTTTGCCGCGGATATTAACGGAGCGACTCGCGCCGACGAGTTGGTGCGCGCTTATTGGGCCGAACTGGGCGAGGCGGAACTGGATGACACCGCGCGAGAGTTCGCGACGCGGCTCGCCCTTGGCGCTCTCGCCCGCGTCCCAGAGTTGGACGAGCGGATTAAGTCGCGCGCCGAACACTGGCGCATCGCGCGGATGGCCGTCGTTGATCGCAACGTGCTCCGGCTCGCCGTCTATGAGTTCGTTCACGAGCCGACGCCGCGCACCGTCGCGATCAACGAAGCCTTAGAGATCGCCCGCCGCTTCTCCACCTACGAAGCCACCCAATTCATCAACGGCATCCTCGACGCCATCAAGCGCGATCTCGACGAGGAACAGCCGCAGCCTGATACCGTCAGCGAAGAAGGCGAAGGCCTTACCGAGGACGAAACGCCCGACCACACCGACGAAGAGCGCACGGCCTCCGCTTAACGTGGCGGTTGCGCGTTTCATCGTCTGGCCGCATGTCCTTCACTCACTTTGCCTCATCAATCAAATCCTTCGACCGCGCCTGCTTGATGGCGCGCTCGGCGAAGTGCGGACGAGCGGGGCGCGGGCAACCTCAGCGGGCTGTCCCGACTAGCAC
>JACCRA010000443.1 GCA_013813825.1 Pyrinomonadaceae bacterium
GATTTTGGGCGCGAACTGCGGCGCGCCTCGGCGATGAGAATGCGTTTTTACGGGCAGTTTTTCGGGGCACCTTTCACCGGCCGGATGATTGACTTCGCGCGCTTGCACCCAGGCATTCGGCGCACGCTCTGCGAATTGGACGCGGGAGATCAAGGTTACGTGGATCTCAGGCGTACGCTTGCGCGGCGCTCGCTTTGGCCGCTGGCGATGTGAGCGGCTGGAGACGCAGCCGTGGTGGAAATGCTTACTCTTTAATTGAAGACTGATTCTTTTAATTTGCTGAGGAATCAAGTTGTCCGTAAAGCATGGCCCCAGCCTTCTCTACCCCGGCCGCATTTCGGATGACGGATTGCAGAAGTTGCAAAATCTCTTCACGGTTTTCGGGACTTTTTCTGCCACAATAACCAAAAATCTTGGCACGTCGCGCACTCCCTGAACGACGTAGAACGCGAGGCGTTCAGCGTCGCGCCGCAAGTGACCTTCCAGCATGAAAACTTGACATAACTTCTGCCGCGCATCTTCAAACATATCGAATTCTAAACTCGTATCGTCGAGTATCATCGCTCACCTTTACCGGATCTTACTTCCCTCCGATCTCCTTCAGATCATGGAAGCCCGGCTTTTTCGCTAATCAATCTTTAATATCAGGCTGGCTATCGGGCGAATTGGGTTGCGTGTAGGGCGCAAGGCGTTTTACTAGTTCTACGGGGAGCGGCACAGTTTCAAAGCTGCCACGGCGGACAGAAACGAGGACGAAGTGTGCTTCAGCGACAAGCCTTTCTTCGCCATTGCGGCGCACTTCAAAGTTTAGGCGCAGAGACTTATTCCCGAACCGGCCGACATAGACCGACACTTCGAGCAGATCGTCCAACTGTGCGGCTTGGCGAAAGTCGCATTCGAGGTGGACGCGCGGCAGCCACACATCGAGTTGATCAAACATTTCGCCGTAGGGGAGTCCGACCGCACGAAACATTTCTGTCTCGGCAATTTCAAAAAAGCGGATGTAAGCGCCGTAGAAAATGATCCGCGCCGCGTCCACATCGCCCCAGCGGACGCGATCCTCAATGCGAAACTTCCACAACGGGAAAGTTGTTTGATTCATGTTGTTACTCGCTAACGACGAAATCGAATCGTTGATCAGTTTACACGCGGAGGTCAAACGCACATGGCCATGAACGCATCTAAACTAGCACACTAAAAGTTACATTCATGGTTACGTCGCCAACACCTTGTGACACCGAGAAGGGATGATTAAATGTCGAGTAGAAAACAGAATCGCCAAGTCTTAAATTTTTCTCCGACCGAGCAACGCGCGGCACGTTCCGCGCGAATCGAAGTACGTGAGGCCGAGCCTTACGGCTGGATCGCCTTTTCGGAATCAGACACACGGCAGCAATATCACTTGTTCCGCGATCCTGAATCGAAACAATTGGTTTGCACTTGCGCCGATTTCATCTACCGTGGCGACGCCGCGCCGCGCTACGAGTGCAAGCATGTCACCGCGACGTTAAAGCACATCGCGCGGCAGTACCTCGAACACGAATACGAGCCGCAGCATCAACAGGCGCTCAACTTGCGGCTCGAAGGACAGAGACGCGCCAGTTAAATTTTGTTTCGCAGATGCATAGATTTCTATGCCCGTGAAACTTGTTGCAAGACGGCGCAAGGCTCGCACGAAAACTGATCAGTTTTTGTGTGAGCCTTGCGCTGTCGGACAAGTGATCGATTTCACTGATGAGCACGCTCTTACGCGGCAAACATTGCCTCCCGATAAACCTCTTCGGTCGCTCGTACCATTCTTTCGAGACTAAAGAAACGACGCACTCGTTCGCGTCCCGCTGCGCCAAAGCGCGCCCGCGACTCCGCGTTTTCGAGAAACTCAATGACGGCGGACGCCAGTGCCCGCGCGTCGCCGATGTGGACCAATTTCCCGCTTACTTTCTCTTCCACGATTGAGCGTGCGCCATCGGTCGCCGTGGCGACGACTGGCACGCTGCACGCCATCGCTTCCACCATCGCCAGACCGAACGCCTCAACGCGCGACGACGAAACGAACACGTCGAGCGATGCCAACAACGGCGCTACTTCGCTCACCTCTCCAAGCAGGCTCACGCGGGCTTGGAGCTGGTGTTCCGCAAGCAAACGTTCGAGGCGTGCGCGCGTCTCGCGGCGCGGCGAATGGTCTTCGCCCGCGATGAGGAACGCCACATCATCGTGTCCTTGCCGTGCGATGTGCGCTACGGCAGTGACAAAATCCGTCTGTCCTTTCACCTCGCTCAACTCGCCCACCGTGCCAACCAACAGCGTGGCCGTCGCCGGCAATTCGCGCCGGTAATGGTCCCGGTTAAAATTAGTGGCCGAAAGATCGAAGCGAGCTAAGTCAATGCCATTGGGGATGACGCGAATTTTATCGGGGGAAACGATTCTCCGCGCGTCGAGTTGCGCGGCGACAGGTTCGGAGACGGCGATAACGCGCGCCACGTCCGACAGAATGAGCCGGTGCAGCTTGCTCAAGGGGAAAGGTACGTGGCGGGTGATAACGAGGCTCGCACCGTGCGTGCGGCGCGCGGCGTATGCGGCCAGCGGGTAATCGCGGGCGACGTGCGCATGGACAATCTCGATTCTGTTTTGTTTGACGAACTCGGTTAAGCCCCGTGCGCTCTGAACGTCGAGAGCGTTTCTGAGCGGCAATGTCAGGAGGCGCGAGGCGGGCAGCAGGCGGGCCAAATTCTCGAACAGCGGCGTGGAGGGGACCAGTGCGGCGTAAACCTCGTGGCCGCGCGCGGCCAGAGAGAGCGTGAGATCGACGAAGTGCCTTTCCCCGCCGCCGAAGGCGCGCGCCGAACTGAGATGCAGGATTCTCACATTAGCGAAACAAGATTAGGCGGCATGGTTAAGAGTCGGGCAACAGGTCGAACCTCTATCATCACTTTTTCATCTTCCTCTCGCCTGTCACCTCTCATCCATTCGCGCGGAGAGCGGGGAATCGTCGTAGCGCGCCAGCAAGTCGGACGGGTCTCGGTAGATGTCGATGCAGCCGGCAGCACGGAGGTCTGTTTCCGGGAAGCCGCCGCAGAGCACGCCGATGGTGCGAAGGTCGATCTTACCGGCAGCTTCGGCGTCGTACGGCGTGTCGCCGACGACGATGGCCTCGTGTGGTTTGAGGCCGCCCAACTCCGCGAGTACGGCCTCGAAAATGTCCGGGTGCGGCTTGGATTTTTCCGCGTCATCGGCGGACGTTTCTTCTTCGACGAGGTCGGTGATGCGCGCTAATTCCTTGTAAGTTTTCAGTTCGTCCTCTTTTGCCGAAGAGGCGAGGGCGATCCTGAGACCCTCCTGCTTGACGCGCTCGAATAGCTCGCGCACGCACGGGAAGGAGCGCACCTGCGGCAAGTAGTCGCGCTTGTAAAGAGTGCCGCGAAACTGCTCCATCTCTTCGCCGAACTTTTTAAGTTCCGCTGTGGTGAAAAAGACCGGCATCAGTTGATCGCCACCCTTCCCGATCTGCCGGCGGACGTCGGCGAAAGAAATCTCTTTGCCGAAATGCTTGAATGTTTCCTGCCACGCGCGCGCGTGCAAATCGACGGAGTCCACGAGCGTTCCGTCAATATCGAAGATGATTGCTGCAATCACTTTTTGAATCTCCCTGTTTTAACGGTGGTGTACCTTACTTCAGTCCAAAGTCCAAAGTCGAGAGTCCAAAGTTCAGGTTGAGGCTTAAGTCGTTAGATTGCGGACATCTGAGCGGCTTTTGTTTGGGATCAATACGCCTCGAATATAATCAACTGAGCGTCGCGCGAGGTTTAAGTTGATCGCCCGCAACTGCGACAATTAGGCTTTAATCAAATTGCCTCTATCAACCATCGGGTAGCGGGATGATCGGCATGACAGTTGCCGTTAGCAACTTTTGTTGAAGTGTATGTTTAGTATCCGGGAGGGAACGACGGCAAAGCTGTAAGGAGCAGGATGATGGCTAAACTTGTGACCGGGCTATTTAAAACGAAAGTTGCCGCTGAAGCAGCGGTTGATGCGCTGATTAAGCGCGGCTACACGCGCGACGACATCAGCGTATTGATGTCCGACGCGACGAAGAATAAAGAGTTTGCCATTCAGACCGGGACGCACGCGGCCGACGGGGCGGGTATTGGCGGCGCGATTGGCGGCACGGTCGGGGCAGTGCTCGCGGCCATCGCGGCGGTCGGCACGGCGATCACGCTGCCGGGCATCGGCATTGTAATCGCTGGTCCCATCGTGGCGGCGCTGGCCGGTGCTGGCGCGGGCGGCACGGCCGGTGGGCTAATCGGTGCGCTTGTCGGGGCTGGCATCCCCGAACACCGCGCCAAAGTTTACGACGCCGGGCTGCGGAGCGGCGGTATTCTGATCGGCGTTGAATCCAAGTCCGACGGTGAAGCCGGCCAACTCGAAAAACTGCTTGATGAATTGGGCGGCGAGTACGTCCGGCAAGAATAAGATAGCGACGGGTGACAAGCTGGAAATTTCTTTTTGCTTGTCACCCGTCACTCGACACTGTTTTTAACGCTTGATGGCGTCGCCGACATCTTTGACGGCCTCACCAACATTGCGTTTGGCTTCGCCATAGCCTTCCTGAACTTTCCCGCCCGCGCGGTCGGCCTGCCCTTCGGTTTCCATGTCGCGGTCGCCGATGGCACGTCCGACGTTCTC
>JACCRA010000468.1 GCA_013813825.1 Pyrinomonadaceae bacterium
ATCTGAGGGGCCAGTGCAGCGGTACGAGCAGCATGATCATGATGAAGACGGCGACGGTGAGGATCGAGCCGACCTTCACGAAGTCGAAGAAGCGGTAGCGGCCGGGCGTGTAGATCAGCACGCAGGCCGGCTCCAGCGGCGTCAGGAACGAACACGAGGCGGCGTAAGTGATCGCGATGGCGAAGGTGCGTGGATTCAGACCGAGTTTCAGTGCGGTCTGCATGGCGACGGGCAAGACGACGAGCGCGGCGGCCTGATTCGACATCGGCTGCGTGAGCGCGATAGTCAGTAGAATGAAGCCACCCATCACGGCCACATCGCCGTAGCCGCCGGCGACGCGGACGATCATATTGGCAAGGTAATCGTCGGCCCCGGTCTTCTCCATCGCTACGCCGAAACTGATCATTCCGGCGATCAGGACAAGCAGGCGGAAGTCGATCATGCCGTAAATCTCGCCGGTGCGGACGGCGCGCGACGCGAGCAAAATCAGAGCGCCGAGCAGTACGGCGACCGAGAGCGGTACGTCGAACGGGTGGAAGATCGAGAAGACGAGAAAGACGGCGAAGGCCAAGAGCGCCCAACGCTGCTTGCCCGCCCGCCCGCGCCGCTCCGAGACATCTTCGAGCAGCAATAGATTGCCCTCCGTCGCCAAGTGTTCGACCGTCGCGCGCCGTCCCTGCACTAAGAGCACATCGCCGAAGCGCAAGGAAACCATGCTCAACTTCGACAAGAGCGTAACACTGTGGCGGTTGATCGCCAGCGCCGTCAGCCCGTAACGCTCGCGGAACTTCAGCCCTTTCAGCGTCCGCCCGACCAGATCGCTTCCGCGCAGCACCAGCACTTCAAATAATTCCAGCCCGTCCGTTTCCAGATCGCGGTCGGTCAGTTTGAAATCGGCCTTGATGTCGAGTCCCACCTCGTTTTTCACTCGTAGGATGTCCTCGACACGACCCTCCACGAGCAGCAGATCACTGGCTTGAATTTTTTCCTCGGCGCGCGGCGCGACCCGCCCCTGCCGGCCACGCAGAATACCGACAACATTCAAGTCGAGCGCGTTCGACAGATTCGCCTCGGCCAGCGTCTGCCCGACGAGCGGCGAGCCGGGCAGCACGATGACCTCTGACATGTACTCGCGGATGTGATACTGCTCGGTCAAAGAATCAGCGCCGCCGCGACCGGGAAGCAGGCGCACGCCGACCACGAGCATGTAGAGCATCCCGACGCCGACGATGGCGATCCCGACCGGCGTGAGCTCGAACATCGTGAACGGCGCTAAGGGCTGCCCCGCCGCATCCGTGTAGCGCGCGAGCGCGCCGCTCACGGCGAGATTGGTCGAAGTGCCGATCAGCGTGCAGGTGCCGCCGAGAATCGCGCCGAAGGCGAGTGGCATTAAAAGTTTCGAGGGCTGGACGCGCGCCCGCTCCGCGATTCCTAACACGACGGGGACGAACATCGCCGTCGTCGTCGTGTTCTTCATCACCGACGCGCAGGCGGCGGCCGTGAACATGATCAGCACCGTCAGCCGGAACTGATTTCCACCCGAAATGTGGTGCAGCCTGCGCCCGACCACGTCCACCACACCCGTCTTCACCAAGCCTCCCGTTAAAATGAACAGCCCGGCAATCGTAATGATGATCTCGTTGCCGAACCCGGCAAAGGCTTCGGCTCCGGTGAGCGTCCCCGTCAACACGAGCGCGATGACGAGCAGGATCGTCACGATGTCAATCGGGATGCGCTCGATGCCGAAGAGGACGAGCGCGACGAGGAGCAACGCGAGCACGATGGCGATGGGGGGAGTCATCAGACGCTTCCGTGATACTTTCCAGAAAGGTGAATGGTAAATCGTCCATGGCGAATGGAAAGAACCGTTTCCTTTATTCACCATTTACTGTTTACCGAAGGGATAATTGATTCATGGGCCAGCATCGCATTTTAGTGATCGAAGATCAAGAAGACCTCGCCGAGCTTTATTTCGCGACGCTCGAAGGCGCGGGCTACGCAGTGACGAACGCTTACACAGGCGAGGAAGGCGTCGCGGAATTTCGGGCCAACGGCGCGGACGCCGTGCTGCTCGACATGACGCTTCCGGAGATGCACGGCACCGCCGCGCTGGAAGAGATTCGCGCCGTCTCACCGGGCGTGCCAGTTATCGTCGTCACCGGCGAGACGCTCGCCGAATCGCGTGCCGTCTGCGACCGCCTCGGCGTGCAAGCATATCTCTCCAAGCCGCCCGACTACGACGCCCTCGTCAGAGCCATCGCCAACGCCCTCGCCCATCCGATGCGCGACGAGCAATACATGGTCGTCACCGTCCGCCTGCCCGTCAGCATCGTCGCCCGCCTCCACGCCATCGATTCAAACCTCGAACGCGCGATCACGAAACTTTGCGAGAGTAAAACTAGGTTTGAGGTCTGAGGTTGAAAGAGACGTGGGTTTTAACCTCAAACCTCAAACCTACCGCTCGAAGAGCGATTGGTTGATGGCCGTCGCGGCTTTCTTCGGGGCGCGCTTTTTTTTGTCGGCCGCGCCGGGATGGTGCGCGAGGTGTTCGGCGTTGAAACCGAGTTCGCGCAAAATGGCGGCAAACTTGGGCACCCCGTGCATGGTGATGATGCGCTGCGCGCCGGACTCGCGCGCGAGGCGGATCAGTTCGTCGAAGTCCGCGTGGTCGGAGAACGGCAGGATCAGATCGACATCCTTGTACATGTAAGGCGCGCTTTTGTGCAGCGCCCAGCCGGTCAGCATGATGATGTAGCGCCGCTCGATGTTCTGGATCATCGGCTGCTTGCGGCAGCCCGGCGGCGTCATTAGCACGCGCCCGCGCACATGCTCGCGATCATATTTCTCATACGGGCCGGAGAACTCGACGCCCAACTCGCGGTAAATCTCCGTCACGTTCCAGATTGAGCCGTGCAGCGTCACGCGGTAGTTGCGCCGGAGTAGTAATTCGAGAGCCTCTTGACTCTTGCCCAGCGCGTAGGCCAACACGACTGGCACGCGATCATCAGACAAGGCGCGATCAACCGCCGCGTACAGTCGATCAAAAGTCGCCACGTCGGGCGGGAAGCGATAGAGCGGATCGCCGAAAGTCGATTCCATCACGAGCGTGTCGCACGGCACGATGATCGCCTGCTCCGCCGTGACGTTCGGGCGCAATTTGATATCGCCTGTATAGACGAGGCGTTCGCCGTCGGCCTCGACTAAAATTTGCGCTGAGCCGAGGCAGTGCCCGGCCGGGTAGAACGTCAGCGCATAGCGCCCGTAGTCGCGCCGCTCGCCGTAAGTCTGCGTCGTCACCTCGGCGTCGCCGCGCCGGTGGCGGAAAATGCGTGCCGTTTCAGGCGTGGCGATGATCGATTGGTGCTCCGCAATGTGATCCGAATGCGCGTGTGAGATAACGCAACGCTCACGCGAGCCGTCGGCGTCGAGCCACAAATCCAAATCGGGCAGGTACAGGCCTTCACGGTATTCGACTCTGAGCAACTTCTCTCCTTCACCGGCACGTCAGACAGGCGCGGCTCTCCGACGCCAAACATTTCGATTCATTTTGTCTTCGGGAGTTGGACCGCGTGTATTGTAACATGCGCCCTGAACGGACTAAGTTCGAGCGTCGAGACTTTGGAAAGTCGCATGGAGACCAACGATCAATTTCCCGCTCGGCCGGAAACTAAGCGCCGGAAATTGTTGCGCCGCATCGCCGCGCAGCGCTTGTGGCGCGCTGAAGTGCGTTATGTGGCGGCGCTTCTCACTTTCGGAATGTTGGCCGTCCTCGCGCGGCTCAACGCTTACTTTTGGTGGGATGTCGCTGCCGCTCATGCCCTGCAAAACTTGCGCCTGCCCGGCCTCTCTGGGTTCATGCGCGCCGTCTCGGTGATCGGTAACGATTGGACGCCGATTATTTTAACGAGCGTGACGGCCACCGTCTTTCTGCTTTTCCGACGGCGCAGCGAAGCCGCCGGACTTGTCTTCAGCGCGGGCGGCGGCGCGATCATCAACGGCTTGTTGAAACTCCTGATCGCGCGCCCGCGCCCGTCGGCCGATCTCGTCGCGGTCTTTCGCCAACGCCAGAGCCTCAGCTTTCCTTCCGGCCATGTCACCTTTTACGTCTGCTTTTTCGGCTTTCTCTTCTTCGCCGCCTACGCGCTCTTGCCGAAACAGACATGGCAGCGCCGCCTCGCCCTCGCGGCGGCGGCGCTGCCCGTCCTCCTCGTCGGCCTCTCGCGCGTCTATCTCGGCGAGCACTGGCCTAGCGACACGCTCGGCGCTTACCTATCCAGCGGCCTCTGGCTCGGATTCTCGCTGCACCTCTACCGCCGCTGGAAAGAACGCTCGACGCTCCACCCGGAAGAAGAAATTATGAATGCGAAATGATGAATGATGGACGGTGTCGCTTCTTGCTCTTCATTCATCGCTCATCATTCCGCACTGATCATTTTTCGATAATGACTCGCGTTCCCAACGGCACGGCATCGAACAGCTCTTTCATCTCCGCGTCTTCAAGCGCGACGCAGCCCCACGTCCAATCGGATTGCGAGCCGTTGCCGTGAATGAAAATCTCGCCGCCGAGCGCGGTGTCCCACGGCGGTCTTTTTTTGCCCTTGAGCGCGCTCATAATCCGGTCGTGCTGCGCTTTTGTGATCAGGCCATCGCGCAGGCCGCGCGCGGCGTCCTCCATGTTGGGGTAGCTGAGTCCGAGCGAGAGGTAGAATTTGCTGTTCGCGTTCTTTACGCAGACGTAAAACTCGCCCTCCGGCGTGCGATGATCTCCCTGTCGCACTTTGTCTTCGATTGGACTCAGGCCGAGTCCGATGCGGTACGTTCTGATGACGCGGTCGTCCGAGTACAACTCTAATTTCCGTC
>JACCRA010000472.1 GCA_013813825.1 Pyrinomonadaceae bacterium
CCAAAATACTGTCTCTGCCAACGGTGCGCTACGCTAACATTCGCAACTCGGAAGCCGGTTGCTTTGTCGCCCGCATCGAGCGCGTGATTGAAGAAGGATAGTGGTTCAAGCTGGCGGGACGAGTGCGGAAACTCGACCGTGAGGGAGAGCGTCGCTTGCGAAACCCCACACGCCCTTGCTGACGCGCGGGCTTGCGTCCCGCTCTCACACATTGAGCCATTATCAGATTTCATCTGCTCATAAGCAGGGAAGTCGTTCCCGTCCCGCATGAGTTGTTAGGCGGCGCGTTAGCCCTTGATTCAACTTTGGGATTTACCGTTGCGACCTTCGTTTAAAACGTCTATGAGGACATTGATTCTTTGATCGGTATGTGCCTGAGATTCAGCCAACTCGGTAACCTTTTCGGTTAGCTCTTTCTGCGCCTTACCTATTTCTGTGACAGTGTTATAAAGATTTACAAAGACAGCCTCCAGCCGACTTAAGCGCGCCTCACCTTTAGCATGTGACTCGCGCAGTTGCCCCATATTTTCCGAGAAATTTTCCTGCTGCTTGATAATATATTCCATCGTTTTCTGGATTTCTTCATTGGTCATTGCTGGCAACCCTGCTCCTTACTATAAACGTATCCTTCAGTAAATGTTTCGACGATCAGCTTAATGGAATTTGCATTGAATACAAAGAGGGAGACGCCGGACTCTCATTCACCCTCTATCCTCTCTTCGATCTCACAACGCGGGCAGACGAGGACTTCGCGCTCATCATCGCGCCAGCGCGCGCGAGCCGGTTCGGAGAGTTTGACTTCACGTTCTTCAGCTTCGCCTTCACGAAAAAAACGGGCGCGTGCTTCCGTCTCAAGAGCACGCGCCGTCTTCTGTTGGCAACGCCGGCACAGCCAGCCGAAGCCTTCGTTGATGAAGTATTCCATGAAAGCAGAGGGCAGAGGCGAGAGGTCAGAGGTCAGAAGCAAGCAGTTTTTACTGACCTCTGGCCTCTCGCCTCTGTCTTTACCGGCGGACGTTGGCGCGGCGATCCGGCAGCAGTTTGACGGGGACGTTGACGCGGCGATTGGCGCGAAAAACTTCGACCTGCACGGTGTCGCCGAATTGGTGTTTGTCGAGAATGCGGAAGAGGTCGTCGCCGTTGCTGACCTGCTCGCCGTCAATCGCCGTGATGATGTCGCCGAGGACGACTTCGCCGCTCGCGTCCTGCTCCAATCCGCGCAGACCGGCCGCCGCCGCCGAGCTGTTCGGATAAACTTGGTACACCCCGACGCCTTCCTCGACCGGCAGGCGCACCTGCAAGTTGCCGACGTTGTAAGGCACGATGCCGAGCTTCGGCCGCACTACCGCGCCGTTTTTGATCAACTGCGGCACGATGCGCTTGGCGATGCTGACGGGGACGGCGAAGCCGACGCCGACCGAGCCGCCGGCGGGCGCGAGGATTTGCGAGTTGATGCCGATCATGCGCCCGGATGAATCGAGCAGCGGGCCGCCCGAATTGCCGGGGTTGATCGAGGCGTCGGTCTGGATCGCGCCTTCGATCTGGCGTCTGTTTTGCGCGCGGATCGGGCGCTGCAAGCCGCTGATCACGCCGGTCGTCAAAGTCCGCGCGAAGCCGAACGGATTGCCGATGGCGAGCACCTTCTGGCCGACGACTAATCTTTCCGAGTCGCCGAATGGCACGATCTTCAAATCCTCGCGCGGGGCGTCAACCTTGATCACGGCCAAGTCCGTGTCCGGATCATCGCCGACCTTACGCGCGGGGTAAGACTTGTCGCCAAAACTGACGGTCAGTTTCTGCGCGCCTTCGATGACGTGATAGTTGGTCAGGATATGGCCCTGCTCATCGATTACCGAGCCGGAGCCGGAGCCGGAGCGCGGGCCGGGATCGAAGAAGTCGTTGCCGAACGTGGTCGAAGTGATGAAGACCACGCCGGGCGAGATCGCTTTATAAACTTCGATATTATTTTGCTCGTCGGTGGCGAGTGCCGGGTTGGTGATGCCGGCGGGCGGAGCTTCGGAAAACGACGCGCCGGTGTTCGGCTGCCAGCGGTGGCCATGGCGTTCGACGACGAGAACAGTCCCGGCCGCGAGCAGCGCCGACACGAACGCGATCAGCAGAATTTGACGGGCGGAGATGCGGTACATAAATTTTCTCCCTGTTTTTAATACGGCAATGAAGTTGACTGGCTACGCGCTGGTTTTGATGCGACTGCGGCGACGCGCGGTTGTGCGCTCCCACGGAACCTATAACGGTTGGCGATTAAGAATGTTCCGGGGCGCAAACGTCTCGCCCGTCTGTTACGGCGTGCGCTCTCACGCGCGGCGTCGAGTCAGGCGAGATGCCCGCGCCTCTGAGAAAACTTTTCACAGCGCCAACACGCGCATCATCTGCTCGTGGACGAGGCTGTTGCTGGCGAGGAGCGGCGGCCGGTAAATGTCGAACCGCGAGTTGTCGTAGCGCGAGACGCGCCCGCCCGCTTCTTCGATGAGGACGATGCCGGCGGCCACATCCCACGGTTTCAAGCCCTCTTCCCAAAATCCCTCGAACCGCCCGCAGGCGACGTAGGCGAGATCGAGTGCGGCCGAGCCGTCGCGGCGGACGGCCTGCGCGTGCATGATGAAGTTGGTGAAGTGGCGCGCGAAGTCGCCGCGCTCGCGCACGTCGTAGGGAAAGCCGGTGCAGAGCAGGGCGCGGTTAAGATCGCTCGTCTCCGAGACGCGGATGCGCCGCCCGTTTAAGGTCGCGCCCGCGCCGCGCTCGGCCGCGAACAGTTCGTCGTGAATGGGGTTGTAAATCACGCCAATCACCATCTCCCCCGCCTTCTCCAACCCGATGGAAACGCAGAAGCATGGATAGCCATGCGCGTAGTTCGTCGTCCCGTCGAGCGGATCGATGATCCACTTGTATTCGCCGGGATGCGTGTCGCGCTCGACCGCGCCCGCCTCTTCGGCGAGGATCGAATGACGCGGGTAATAGCTCCGAATGCGTTCCACGATTAACCGCTCGGCGGCCAAGTCGGCTTCCGTCACGAGATCGATGTCGCCCTTTTGCGACACTTCGAGCGACACACGCCCGAACTTCTCCGCGAGAATGCGCCCGGCGTCACGTGCGATCTGAATGGCGAAATCCAACAAGGTAGCTCCTTGAGCAATCAGCCGTCAGCAATCAGCTCGAAGATTTGCTGACGGCTGACGGCTGACGGCTGATGGCTGATGGCTTATTTGAGTATCGCGACGATCTCCGTCTGGACGGGTTGGCCGCTCACTTCGATGTCGTTCGGGAGGACGTGGACGTTGATTTCGGAGCGAACGCCGAACTTGCCTTCGAGGTAGATGCCGGGTTCGATGGAGAAGGTGGTGCCGGGGATGATGCGGCGCGAGTCGCGGGTTTCAAGGTTGTCGATGTGCGCGCCGTTGCCGTGGACTTCCTCGCCGATGGAATGGCCGGTGCGGTGCGTGAACTGGTCCCCGTAGCCGGCGCGCTCGATAATGCCGCGCGACACGTCGTCCACCTGCGCGGCGTGGATCATCTTGCCGTCGCGCATTGCGGCGCGGACGAAGTTGGTCGCGGCGTCGCGCGCTTCGCGGACGATCTGGAAAATGCGCGTGTGCTCTTGCGGCACCGTTTCGCCGACGTAGCCGACCCACGTCTGATCGGTATAGACCGCGCCGGGCTGCTTGAGCTTGGCCCACACGTCGAAGAGCACGAAGTCGCCGCGCTTGATCGGCGCGTGTGTCGTGCTGTCCGGTTGATAGTGCGGGTTGGCGCTGTTGGGGCCAACCGAGACGTTCGGCGGATCGTTGTCGCTCGTCAAGCCTTCTTCCTCGTAGCGGCGCACCATGAACTGCTGGATGTCGTACTCGTTGACCGGCTCGTTGGCGCGGACGCGGCGGCCGATCTCGGCGAACGAATCCATGATAATGCGGTGAATTTTGTCGGACGCCTCAACGTGCATCCGTCTTTGTTCGGGCGTCCAGACGGCCTCGAAACGCTGAACCAGATCGGCGCTGGTCACAATGTCAATTGGTCCCAGAGAGCGAATCAGTTCGAGCGTGCCGGCATCAATGCGCGAGACGTAAGGAATATCATTGGTCGGCGAATACTGCATGGCGATGCGCTTCGGTTTAGCCGCCCGGTCGTTCGCCAGTTTAGCTTTCGCGCTGGGGGTCGCCGCCA
>JACCRA010000478.1 GCA_013813825.1 Pyrinomonadaceae bacterium
GGCGCTCTGGAGATCACGGTTGGTGGCCGCGACGATGCGGATGTCCACGGGAACAGGGACCCGACCGCCGATCCGGTCCACGATCTTTTCTTCAATCGCGCGCAACAATTTCCCCTGCACATTTAACTGCAACTCGCCGATTTCGTCGAGAAAGATCGTGCCCCCAGAAGCTAACTCAAATTTGCCGGGGCGTCGTTCCGTCGCGCCGGTAAAGCTGCCGCGCTCGTGGCCGAAGAGTTCCGACTCGATCAGCGTCTCGGGAATGGCCGCGCAGTTGATCGCGACGAACGGCTGATCGCGGCGCGGCGAGAGGTGATGCACGGCGCGGGCAAAGAGTTCCTTACCGGTGCCGGACTCGCCGAGCAGCAAAACCGTGGCATCGGTTGGCGAGACGCGCTGTGTCTCGCCCACGGCGCGCTTGATCGCATCCGACTCGCCGATGATGCGAGGGAAGCCGTAGCGGCGCGACCACTCTTCACGCAAGAGGACGTTTTCAGTCCGCAGGCGCGCCTGTTCGAGGGCGCGATTGATGAGCAGCAACAGGTGGTTGGAATCGACCGGTTTTTGCAAAAAATCGTGAGCGCCGTCCTTCATCGCCTGTACGGCTTCGTCAATCGAGCCGTAAGCCGTCATCACGACAACAGGCACGTCCGCATCGGCGGTGCGCGCGGCGCGCAGCACGTCAAGCCCGGAGCCGTGTGGCATTCGCAGATCGGTGAGGATCAGGCGAAAGCGTGTGCGCGCGATTTCGGCGGCGGCAGCGCGGGCGTCGGGGCTTTCGGCCACGCGGTAGCCGGCCTGCTCCAACGTCAGGCGCAGCACGCGCCGCAGGCTCTCTTTGTCTTCGACCAGCAAGATATCCGGGTGTTCGATGCCTGACGACATCATAAAAATGTGGTGGGCGTCGTGTGCGCCGGTCAGTAGCTAAAAGTGTGTTTGATGAAGAAATGTTTGGAAATGTTAATGCCGTAAAGCAGACGGATGGTAGCGACGCGCCGAACGGGCTGTCAAGCAAAGGTAAAACACAACCTCGACCGACCGCAGTTTCTGCGGCTGATGTCGAAAAATAGACGACAACTGCCTTTGAATGGCTGGAGCAGGTAACTGAGCAACATGCTTAAGTACAGGTTGAGAAGCTCGGGACATTTTGTCGAAAGGAAATTTCACGCAAAGACGCGAAGGCGTAAAAGCTAAGGTCGCGAAGAAAAACGCCCTACGCTTTTCCCATAACTTAACCAGTCAGTATCAAACCGCTGTTACCAGCGCGCTATCCTCCCACGTTTGCTTGCGGCCATACTCCGCACCCGCGTTACATAGAGATGTCACTTACGGAAACAGATTGAACCGCAAACATAGAACGGGGCAGCTTCGCCAGCGCGCGTCATCAAACGTGCAAACGAATCAGCCATATGCGGTTGCCT
Organism: Pyrinomonadaceae bacterium; assembly: GCA_013813825.1. Lineage (GTDB taxonomy): Bacteria > Acidobacteriota > Blastocatellia > Pyrinomonadales > Pyrinomonadaceae > JACCRA01. Next base: position 1,422 of record JACCRA010000478.1, read on the forward strand.
TGCGGCGCGCGAACCGCGGTGACGTGCGGCGCGCGGTTTGCCACGGGTGAGGCGATGTTGCCGGCGTGAGGCGGCTTAAACCAGCGTTGGTGCGAGCCTTCCTCAGAATCAGCCAGCGGCGGATCACACGGTGCTTTGTGCGCGAGTGGCGGTGCGGCCTGCCAACTCTTCCAACCGAAGCGATGCAAGGCGGAATTTTTTAAGGCTCGTTCTCCGGCTCCGCGGTGCCGCACGCCGCACGCCGGTAGAACGAAAAAGCGCCCCGGCAACTCTCAGGCTGCCGGGGCGCAGTTTTTTTAAGGGATGACAGAAGAGAAGGCAGTTGCAGCAGGCAGTCAGGAACAGATCGTCTTGACTGCCTGCTGCCTACAGCTTACTGCTTTTTCTTCCTAGTTCGGGGTGGCTTCGTATTCGTCGCTGTTGCGCGTCGCTTTGGTTTCGGTATCGGCGAGGCGCATGGCGAGAGTGACGGGCGTGTAGGCGAATGGGGCCGGGCCGCCGCGCGCAAACTGGATTTCGCTAATGAGTTGTTCCTGCATGTTGCGGAAGCGCCAGACGCTGCCACGCTGGTTGAAGATGACAAACAGGAGCGTCTCGCCG
>JACCRA010000483.1 GCA_013813825.1 Pyrinomonadaceae bacterium
CTGGTGCGATTGCCGTCGGGGCAGGAGGTTGAGCTTTACTGTCTGCATCCGCGACCACCCGTCCCTCCCGAAGATGAAGAATCAACCGCGCGCGACGCGGAATTGTTGATTGTCGGTAAAGAGGTCAAGCAGAAGAAACTGCCGGTGATCGTGATGGGTGATTTGAACGACGTGGCATGGTCGCGGACGAATTATCTCTTCCAGAAGATCAGCGGCTTGTTGGACCCGCGTATCGGGCGCGGTTTTTACAACACCTTTCATGCCAAATACTTTTTCATGAGATTTCCGCTCGATCACTTTTTTCATTCAAACCACTTCAGATTGATCGACTTCAGACGGCTCTCGCATTTTGGATCGGATCACTTTCCGGTATTTATCGTGCTCAACTACGAACCGAACGCCGCCAGCCAGCAGGAAGAATTGCAGGCCACCGCGTCAGAGAAAAAGTTGGCCGCTGAGAAAATAGAGAAAGTAACGTAAATATCCCTCGACTCGAAGCCGCGCGTGGGCAAATGCTTGATGATGAACAGCAAAGCGACAGGCGAGATTAAGACGGCCAGCCGGTTTAATAACCGCGTCGAGAATTATGCTGCGTATCGTCCCGGTTATCCGGCGGGCGTGGTTGATTTTCTGCGCGAGGAGTTGAAACTCTCGACCGCCTCAATCGTCGCCGATGTGGGTTCCGGCACGGGTCTGTTGTCAGAGTTGTTTTTGCAAAATGGGAATGAGGTTTTCGGCGTCGAGCCGAACGACGAGATGCGCGCCGCCGCAGTTCAGTTACAAACTCATCCGAACTTCAAGAGCGTCAAAGGCACGGCCGAGGCGACGACGCTCGCCGACGCGAGTTTCGATTTCGTCACCGCCGGACAAGCCTTCCACTGGTTCGACACCAACAAGGCGAGGACGGAGTTCGCGCGCATCCTTAAACCCGGCGGTTACGCCGTGATCATCTGGAACCTGCGACGCACGAACTCAACGCCGTTTCTGCGCGACTACGAGGCGCTACTGCGTCGCGTCGGGACCGACTACGACAAAGTCGCTAAAAGCTACGCGAAGGAAGAAGATTTACACCGCTTCTTCGACGGCAACTACCAAATGAAAAAGTTCGACAACTCTCAGATTTTCGACTTCGCGGGCCTGCGTGGTCGTACGCTCTCGGCCTCCTACGTTCCGCTCGCCGGTCAACCCGGCCACGAAGAGATGCTCGCCGGCCTCCGCGAAATCTTCGACTGCCATCAGCACAACGGCACCGTTGAGCATCAGTACGACACGGAAATTTATTACGGCAAAGTAATCAGTAGTCAGTAATCAGCAAAAACGAATTATTGCTTTTCACTGATTACTGACTGCTGACTACTGACTACTTTCTTATGACTCCAGCAACTCAACTTCGCACCATCACCGTCGCGCACTCGCCGGACTCGGACGATGCGTTCATGTTCTATGCCCTCGCGACTAACAAGCTCGACACGGGGAGTTTGCGTTTCACGCACGTCCTCGAAGACATCCAGAGCTTAAACGAGAAGGCGATGCGCGGCGTCTTCGACGTGACCGCGATCAGTTTTCACGCCTACGCCTACATCTCGGAGCAGTACGCGCTCTTGCCGCACGGCGCATCTATTGGCGACAACTATGGCCCCATCGTCGTCTCACGCGAACAGCGCCAGCCCGCCGAGATGGCACGAATGAAGATCGCCGTCCCCGGCACGCTGACCAGCGCATTTCTCGCGCTGAGGATTTTCTGCCCCGACTTTGAATATGAAGTCGTCCCCTTCGATCAGATCATCGGGCACGTCCGCGAGGGCCGGGCCGACGCCGGGCTGCTGATTCACGAGGGACAGCTTTTCTTTCAGGATTTGGGCTTACACAAAGTGCTCGACCTCGGTGAGTGGTGGCACGAGCAGACCACTCTGCCGCTCCCAATGGGCGGCAATGCCATCCGCCGCGACCTCGGCGCGGACGTGATGCGAGAGGTCTCGCGCTGTCTGCACGAGAGCATCCGCTACGCCCTCGAACACCGCGCCGACGCGCTCGCCTACGCGATGCAGTTCGCCCGCGACATGGACCCGGCGCTGGCCGACCGCTTCGTTAGCATGTGGGTCAACCAACTGACGCTTGATTACACCGCCCGTGGCCGCGAAGCTGTCCAGAGACTGCTCGACGAAGGCCACGCCCGCGGCATCATCCCGCACCGCGTCACAGCGGACTTCGTAGAGTAAGCAGTGAGCAATAAGCAGTAATAAACAGGGCCGCGCCGCAAGATTAACAACGTCTTGACTGCTTACTGCTTACTTTCTGCTGGCAACACGCGCGCCGCCCCGTCGCATCTTAAGTTTTCCTGAAAACGGATCGCCCGGTTTTGTCCCGCATCGGCTATCGCAGTTCAAACTATTTTGTTCGGATATTTCCGCGAGGAACCATATGAAACGATTTCACTTGCCCGCTTTTCTGGCTTTCATTATTGCCCTGCTTTTCGTGCCAGCGCGAGCGCAGCAAGTTCCTCCGGCGGCGAAGGTCGCCCCGATGGCGGCGGGCAATAACGCGGCGGGCGTTGACGTGGAGCGTATCGTCCGCGCGTTCACGGCTAAAGAAACCGAGTTTCGGCAGGCGCTCAATCAGTACAGTTTCAAGCGCGACGCCGTGATCCAGACTCTCGGAATGGGCGGGCAGATTTCGGGCGAGTACCACCGTGTCTCGCGCTTCATTTTTGCCGAAG
>JACCRA010000489.1 GCA_013813825.1 Pyrinomonadaceae bacterium
CCGGCAGGCGGTGTAGGAACAGTAAGACTGCTAAACAACACAACGACCAAGGCTACGTGAGCAGTGCGGCGTTCACGTAGCCTTTCTGTTTTTCACTACTCGACCGCTACGGGCAACCAAGCCCTCATTGAACCCTGATTTCCTAGATTATTACTCTTTCTATCTCAGCTAAAGTCAGCTCATCATTAATTCGGTTGCAAAGCTGAGTTGTTCGCATGGACTCATGCGCCGTCTTTTCAGTTAACCGCGAAGAAGATGATTAGACATTGAGAGCGGTCATTTCCGGAAGAGGTTGTTAAAGTGTCTTCCCGGAAAATGCCGTCACCGGAGGTTGTGGCACTTCTTTTTAACCTGTTCGCTCATCCGTATGATGCGCCCCAAATCGTTTCCGGCCCGCAGGGCGGCTTGGGCGTCGAGCACCTCGGTTTCGGCGAAGATGGGATTCTGCACGAACCTCTTGATCAAACCATTCAACGCTGACAGCAGGGTGCTTAGTTGTAAATCATTCTGAACCTTTTTATCTTTCGCGACCGCCTCTTCCGACGGCAGCATGAGATTGGCCCGCAACCGGACGGCGTGCTTATAAATCTCCCCGGCGGATTTCTCGACCCGTTGCGCGTTCAATGCTTCACCGGAACCCCGCTGTTCCGCCAATTCGTTGCTGACGATCTGAATGTGCTTATAGTCTTCTCTGATCTGCCGCCACGCGAGTTGTTGCTGCTCCGGAGTTTTTTTCCATTCTTTTCTAAATCTTTGAGCAGCCATTCGCGGTATCGCAGATCACGCGCGATAGGCGAAGCGCGCCGCGAATTGACGGTCGGGTCTTGAATCGGAAACGAAGCAGCGCCCGCTGCCGGGAACGCTATCCACCACAGCATCAGGCCCCCGCGGCGGAAGAATGCAACCTGTCGTAACATGACCGGGCTCCTCAATCTTTTATAGCATACGAGAAAATGTTTCGAGACAGGATTCACAGCATTCACCAGACGGCGCAGCCACAGCGCCGCCAGATTGTCGATCGACGGCCGGCAAATTGAGGTCTGCCGCGAGCGGCGCGAGTTGAATGCGGCGGTGGGGCGGCCGAGTCAAGCGACATGAGGGCGACGTGCCGGAGATGCCGGCCGCGTCTTACACCTCTTCTCCGTCAGGTGAAATCTGGATAATCGCCATTCCCTCAAATCCGTGGAACACCTTGCGGGTGAAGCGTGCCAGCAGGAAACGGATTTTCACCTGCCCGTGGTTGTAAGGGAGCGAAAGGACGAACCGCTGTTCTTCTTCATCATTATCGACGAAGGCGTTGAAGCGATGTTGCAGTCCACGCATTTGCGAGAACGGGACCACTTCGGTGAAGAAGTTGCGGCCCAAAATACTTTTCGGCGAAGGGATCGCGTGCGAAGGGTTGACCGGCTCGTACAACAGGACTCTGCCCGTCGCGTCAAGTTCGAGTAGCCCGAAAGGAATAAGGTTCATCGTCATCTAGAGCCTCCGTGATTATTCCTGCTAACGCTCACTCGCGTGCTGCGGCGACGGCCTGTCGCCGGATTGGAATGGCGCGCGGAAGTGTTGGTTGAACAGGCGGAGAAAGCAGCGCTGACACATGCCGAGCGAATCCCTCACGCAACCGCTCCGCATCGTCGCCCCGCACCAAGCGCAGGTAACTTTGAATTGCGGGTCCGCCATCGGCGAGTTGCGACACATCCTGCCTGACTATTTAGGACGACTCAGGCTAACTCTCTGTTAATGGCGAAAGAATTTATTCTTAAACCTTTCGCTTAGCTCAAACCAGGCAAGATGCGGAAGCAGAGAACTATAGACAGGATTAACCGGATGGACGAGAGGCCGAAAGCCATCCGCATCCATCGCACGCACCACTTAATTTTTCGGGCTGTTACGACGGACGACTGCTCCCTGACGGTTTGTTATTTCCGACGCAGTTCCAATGTCCCGTCGAAAGATGACAGGTTGAGCGTGGCGAATTGGTCGGAAGCGCCGTGGAGGCCGGTGAGACGCCCGTCTTTGAGGAGGCCGAGAGAGGAGCCGGGCAGTTGGCGAATGGGAAACTCGGTGTCGATTTCGCCGCCTTGATAGACTCTGGCGTTGAGTTGAAAGGAAGCGTCGGGCGCGAGTAGCAATTGGATGTCGCCGGAATGAGTTTTCAAATCGTAGCGGCCGGTACGGGCGAGAGTTCCATCGAAGGAGATGTCGCCGGTCGCCGTCGTGGCGGAGACTTGCGCGTGCGCCACATTGACGAGCGACACTTCGCCGCTCGTTGACTTGGCCCAGAATTTATCTTCCGGCGCGGAGGGACCAACGTCCGTCGCCGCGATCTCGCCGCTAATCGTTCGCAGCAGTACGCCGCCCGTCGAGTTGAGCAGCGAGAGCGCGCCGCCGCCGCTTGAGGCATCGACAATTTTCGTGATGCCGCGCAACACGACTTCGCCGCTGCGGGTTTCGACGCGCACGCCGGCCACGTTCTCCACCGCCACGTCGCCGCCCGGCGCTTTGATTTGCACAGTGCTGCCGCGCGGTACGTCAAGTTCGATATTGCCTATCAGGTCGCACTGCTGTTGGCCGGAGGGCGCGCGCCGTGAGGCGTCTCCCTCGCCGACGAGAGCCAACACTTCGAGACGGCTCGCAGGGCCGCTGCCCGGCACGGCGGCGGCGGCGGCGTCGCCCGGCGCAACGACGCGCCGCAACTCGATCTTTTCCGCTTCCGCCGCGCGCGCGCGAACCTCTTGCCGCTCCCAACCGCGCACCGTCACGTCGCCAGCTTCGACGCAGATCGAAACTGTCACCGTCGGCGCGGCGGGCACAGTCTGTTCCGCCGCCCACGACGCGCGGGCAGTCCCCTTCTTCTCATCCCGCGTTGCGGCATGTGTGACGGCCGGAAGAGGCGCGGCCAAAACCAGCGCGGCGGACAAGGCGAGGATGCAGACTCGTGCTTTCATGCGGCAATTGACATTTCGGTTCAATCTTTGATCGTCGCGAGTTGCGACTGCTCCGCGACCGCGCTCAACAGTTCGACCTTGTTTTGGTAAGCCGAGCGCAGAAAATCCTGCGCGTCCGTATCCTGCGGGTTCCGGCGGGCGGCGACGCGGGTGCTGAGGATCGCCTGATCGACAAGCGCGAGATTGCGCTCGTACTCGACGCGCAACGATGGCGGCATCGCTTGCGGCGTGCGCGATTCAATCGTCGAAGTAAGCGAAGCGATGGCAGATAAATACGTTTTCTCGCCGGGCAGGAGCACTGGTCGCCCTGTCGCGCTGGCGACTTCGCCGCCGCGCGTCGCCTGAGTCACGCCGCCGGATGGGCGCGGGCGGGATGAATAGCTGGCAAGTTGGTTGACGGCGTCACGGTTGTCTCGCTTTCGCGGCGCGGCTTTGGATGGTCCGGTGCTGCTGGCTGGCGGAGTTGGCGTGGTCGCCGAATTAACCGCCGCAACCGGCGCGACACCGTTCGTCAAAGGAATATCGTCTGCTCCCGAGGAAACTGGCACGACGGCAACTTCACTTTGTTTAATCTCACCCGGCGCGAACTGCTGCGATACGAACAACGCGGACAAGAGGACGGCGACGAGGAGACTGGCGAAAGCGACGGCGCGTCCCGGCGCGGGCGTCAGGAACGCGGCCAGCCCGGCCAACCACTCGCGCCAACCTGACTCACCACGAGCAGCGGCGGGGCGTTTGTCGTGCTGCCCCGTTGCTTCGGCCGCTAGCGCCGCGTCAAGCCGTTCGCGCAGGCGCGCCGTCGGCACGCTCGCGGGCAGCAACGCGGCCGGAGCCATCGCCTCCATGAACAGAGCCAACTCCGCTTCGGCCTCGCGCGCCAAAGCGGCGCAAGCCCGGCATGAAGCCAGATGCGCCGCGACTGACTGCATCGCGTTTGGCGACAACTCGCCGTCGAGATAACTCTGTAAGGTTCCCGCTTCCAGACACGTCTTCATCGGTGTCCTCCCCCGATCTTTCCGTACACCCTGACAAACTCTTTGCGCCCGCGCGCGATCAGACTGCCGACGTAACTTTCGTTGACCGAGACGGCACTGGCAATCTCTTTGTAAGATAATCCCTGCTGCTTCAGGATCAAGCAACTCCGCATCGGCTCATCGATCTTGGCGAGTGCGCGGCGGGCTTCCTCGATCTCGCGCCGGCGCTCGTAATCGACATCAAGCGGGGTGGTCGCGCCCCCGGTCGCGCCAACCGCCTCCTGCGCGAACTCTTCTTCCCGCACCGCCGCGCGCATCCGCGTCCGGTTAGTGTTGTGCGCGACATTGATCGCAACGCGCAGTAGCCACGGACGCAGCAACTCGCCAACCGGAGCCTCTCGTTGATGACTGTGCAAACGCAAAAAAACCTCCTGCGTCACGTCTTCCGCCAAACCCGCGTCGCGCACCAGCGCATAGGCCGTGCAGAAGACGGCGCGATGATGCAGCACGAAGGCTTCGTCAAAGCCGACCGTGGGAGATGGTGTCTGAACTTGAGTCAGCACGGAACTGTCTAAGGCTTCAGCCGGTTTCATCTTCGCTGCTCTCATGACGTAAACACCGCCGGAGGGCGATTTGTGGCAAGAAAGTTTTCAGCCGTCAGTTGTCAGCAGTCAGCCAAAATAACGCCGAAAAACAGCAAACGCGCCCGAAATAAAGTTACTGAGGTGGTCGCGTCAACGATTTTGGCTGACCGTTGATGGCTGACGGCTGACCGCTTTTGTTTTGCCCGGTCGTATTGTAGTCTCTGCTCAAAGAATCAAAAGAGATTATTAATCGCTGCCGTCATCGTGCCGGGAAAAATGTACGGCGCGTGACGCCGGCAAGTTTTCCGAAGGTAGCTCAGAAATTGACTCAAACACAACATCAGACGGCGGCAAATGCCGTCGCTCAGACGGAAGCACTACAGAACAGCCCGTTCATGCGCGCGTGCCGCCGCGAGCCGACGCCGTACACGCCCGTCTGGCTAATGCGGCAGGCCGGACGCTACATGCGCGAATATCGCGAGGTCCGCGCCCGCACTTCGTTTCTGGAATTGTGCAAGACGCCCGATCTGGCTGCCGAGGTGACTGTCACCGCCGCCGAGCGGCTCAAGGTTGACGCCGCGATCATCTTCGCCGACATCCTGCTGATCATCGAGCCGATGGGACTCGATCTCGAATTTGCCAAAGGCGAGGGGCCGGTGATTCACAATCCGGTGCGCGCGGCGGCGGACGTGGAGCGACTGCGCGAAGTAGAGACGATTGAATCACTCGAATACGTGATGCAGGCTATCCGCGCGACCAGACGCGCATTGAAGCCCGATTTGCCGCTGATCGGATTTTCGGGCGCGCCGTTCACGCTCGCGTCATACATCGTCGAAGGCGGCGCGTCGAAGAATTACGTCCACACGAAGCGTCTGATGTACGAGGACGCCGGCGCGTGGCATGGAATGATGTCGCTCATTTCCCGCGCTCTCGCCAAGTATCTCAACGCGCAGATCGCGGCCGGCGCGCAGGCCGTCCAAATCTTCGACTCGTGGGTTGGCTGCCTCAGCCCAGACGACTATCGCGAGTACGTCCTGCCGCACACGCGCGCCGTGATCGAGCAAGTCACGCCGGGCACGCCCGTCATCCACTTCGGCACAGGCACGGCGGCGCTGCTCGAACTGCTGCGCGAAGCCGGCGGCGACGTGATCGGCTTCGACTGGCGCGTGCGCCTCGACGAGGCTTGGGCGCGCGTCGGTGATGATGTCGCGGCGATGGGCAACTTCGATCCGGTCCGGCTTTTCGCCGACGTCGAACACGTTCGCGCCGAAGCGAAAAAGATTTTAGCGCAAGCCGCCGGACGCCCCGGCCACATCTTCAACCTCGGCCACGGCATTCTGCCCGAAACGCCGGTCGAGAATGTCATCGCGCTGGTCGAAGCGGTGCATGAATACAGCCAAAGGTAAATGATGATCGGAATAAACAATGAAAGTGTTTTAGAGCGACTTCGTTTCTGGGGTCGCCACCGCTGCCCGCGCTGCCGGATGCCTTTACGCGCGGAAGAACTAGCGTGTCCCGTCTGTGAGTTGCAAATCGTCTTCGTCAGCGAGCATGGCGAAGTGATGATTCACATGGTTGCCGTCGATGATCCGGCGGATTGGCACAACGAAGCGGTCAACGAGTATCACACGGCGCTCGCCGTGGAAGAGGCCGGCGACATGTATTTGCCGCGCCGACACTTGACGACGCGCCCGCAACGCGCCGACCTCGTCGC
>JACCRA010000495.1 GCA_013813825.1 Pyrinomonadaceae bacterium
GCGTGGAGCAGCAAATTGATGTAGCGGAGGCGGCTGTGCGAGTTGACGACGCAGATTTCAAATTCAGGGTGATCGAGGCGGGCGCGCGGCGTGATGCCGAGGCCGCCGCCGTAGCGCGCGGCCTTGCCGACGACAGCGAACGTCGCCGGGATAATTTGTCCCGCGACTTCGAGCGTGAAGGATGGCGGCGGCCAACTCGTGAGGTGCGCGAAGCCGGCGTACCAGTATGCGCCCTCGCCGACGCGCCGCTTGAGGCCGGGGTTGACGCGATCCACCACCGAAGCGTCAAGCCCGAGGCCGGCCATCAGGAAAAAATAGCGTCGCTCGCCGGTCGCCTCCTTCGTCGCGGAACCGATCTGCACCGTGCGCGTCTCGCCGCGCGCCACCATGTCGGCGAGCCCTTCGGCCGCGAACGGCAGGCGCAGTTCACGGGCCAGCACGTTGGCTGTCCCCGCCGGCCAGATGCCGAGCCGGACGTGTGAGCCGACCAAGCCTTGCAGGGCTTCGTTAATAGTCCCGTCGCCGCCGGAGACAACGACCTCGCGCACGCCCTCGCGCGCCGCCTGCGCCGCCAACTGCGTCGCCTCGCCGGCCGCCGTCGTGTGGACGACCTCTGTCTCGACGCCATGCGCGCGCATCAGTTCACTGAACCGAGCGATCTGCGCCGCGCGAGCTTTGCCATTACGTCCGGCGCGCGGGTTCGCGATTAAACGGAGCAATCTTTTCGACGTGGAGAGCATCAAGAGAAATTCATGGCAAACGCGGTGCCGTCCTCAAACTCTCAATCGAATCGCGGAAGAATTGGACAGGATTAACAGGATTGACAGGATGGAAGAAACAACTTATCCCGTCGCTTGACCATCTGATCCTGTCAATCCTGTTAATCTTGTCTCTTCCTTAATGTCCTAAGATCGTTAGTTCCAATGTAACGGGTTTCTCCGGCGAGCGCACCACCGCCGGGGCCGACTCTAACAACACGGGAGCGCCGCATCCGCAAACTGACAGATGTCGGATAAATTCTGCGCGTCAGTGCGCGATCAACGCCCGCGCGCTTGCGCGTCAGTGTTGACCGGCATGACTGAAAGGATTACTGTGCGGAGACGTTTGCACCAAGTCACAACTCTTCCGCCAAACCTGCATTGGCGGGTCGGAATGACCGGCGATGAGATTGAGGAGAATCAAGATGAAGCGTTTTTTCTTAGGCCTCTTAATCGGGTGTTTCTTCAGTTTGCCGATCCGGGCACAGCAGCAGGATTTTTCCGGCGTGCAGATTAAGGCAACGCACGTCGCTGGCAATATCCACATGCTGGAGGGCGCGGGCGGGAACATCGGCGTGTCGGTGGGCATGGACGGCATTTTGATCGTGGACGATCAGTTCGCGCCGCTGGCGGATAAAATTCGCGCGGCGCTCAAACAACTCGGCGAGGGCAAATTGCGGTTCGTGCTTAACACGCATTATCACGGCGACCACACGGGCGGCAACAAAGAGTTCGGCCGCGAGGCTTCGATCATCGCGCACGCGAACGTCCGCCAGCGATTGGCGACGGAACAGAAAATTATGGGGACCACCGTCCCGCCGTCGCCAAAGGAGGCGCTACCCGTCGTCACTTTCGACGAGTCGCTCTCCGTCCACTTCAACGGCGAAGAAATCCGCGTCATCCACTTCCCGCACGGCCACACCGACGGCGACTCGATCATCTTCTTTACCACCGCGAACGTCATTCACATGGGCGATCACTTCTTCAACGGTCGCTTTCCCTTCGTCGATCTCGGTGGCGGCGGCGACGTGGAAGGCTTAACCGCCAACATCGGCACGGTCATCAATCGCGCGCCCGCCGGCGTGAAGATCATTCCGGGGCACGGCGCGCTCGCCACCCTCGCCGACCTCAAAAGCTACCACAGCGCGCTGACTGAAACGATTGCCATCGTTCGTCAGCAGATGGTAGCCGGCAAGACGCTCGAACAAATCAAAGCGACGGGATTGCCCGCCGAATGGGCTAGTTGGGGAACGGGTTTTATCAAAACCGACCGCTGGATCGAGACAATCTTTACCAGCCTCTCGAAGAAAACGGGGCCGCGAAGTGAGCAAGGACAGGGCACAGCGAGCAACGTGCATCACTGAACTTGCCTATGTAGTCGCTCATCGGGAAGGTTTAGCAGTGCGGGCAGTTGGGGGTCGCTTGGCGGCGCGAAATCATTTCTCGCCGCGGGCGTTGTATTTGGGGCGGGTCGGATCGTGGAGCCGGTGGACGGCGACGCCGGACTTGTTCACGAC
>JACCRA010000506.1 GCA_013813825.1 Pyrinomonadaceae bacterium
GGGTTGCGACAGGAACTTAAAATACCGGCCCTTTCGGCTGCGGTAGTTAAAGATCAAAAAGTCCTTTGGGCCAAGGGCTTCGGGTACGCAGACCCCGATCATAAAATTTCCGCCACCGAGCACACCCCTTATCATCTGGCTTCATTAACAAAAACATTCGCCTCCACTGTGATCATGCAACTCGTGCAGGAGGGAAAGGTTAGCCTTGACGATCCGGTTGCGAAATACGGCATCAACCTTGAGAGCGGCGGCGTCATCCGAGTCAAGCACTTGCTGTCGCACACTTCCGAGGGCAACCCCGGCGAGCGTTACAGCTACAATGGAAACCGCTTTGGCGAGCTGGATAAGGTTATCGAGAAGGCGACGGGCAAATCTTTCGGCGAACTTTTGATCGCCAACATTCTTGACCCGCTAGACATGAGCGAGACCGCGCCGAACGTCCCGCCTGTTGTCCACACAATGTCCCCGGTCGGGGGTGACCCGCGGGCGGAGGCCGAGGTCAGAGCCGCCGTCGCAGACTTTGTCGCGGGTTACAACTCCGGCAGCGTCGATCAAATCAAGCGCCGGCTCGCCCCGCAGCAGAACGGGTTCCAGTCGGAAGGCGGGTTCTTGGGCGACATCGTGGACGTCGAAGAACTCAGGGGCGCGTTCAAGTCGGGGGTGAAGCTCAGTTTTGAGATGCGCGAGTTAGAGGCGGCCGTCTACGGCGACACGGCCCTGACGACCGGCTTCTTCGGCGGGACTGTCACGCCGCCGAACGGAAACGGCCGCAGGGATGGGCCGTGGCGGGCTTCCCTTGTGTGGAACAAGCAAGACGGCGTGTGGAAACTTGTCCATTCCCATCTGTCGCCGATTAATGCGGCGCTCGTCACCGAAAAATGGCGGCGGCGTTTCGAGTCCGTCTCGAAGACGCTCGCGCGGGCCTACGCTCTCGACGACAAGTTTGGTCCGGTCAAAATTAAATACCCCACTTACTTCGGAACGTCAGCCGGGTTAATGACTTCGGTCCTCGACATGGCGAAGTACGACATCGCCATCGACCGGCACAAGTTCCTGAATGAAGCGACGCAGAAACTCGCCTTCACCCCTTTCACCTCGACGCAAGGGGAGGCTCTGCCCTACGGCCTCGGCTGGTTCACGCAGAATTACAAGGGCACGCGCATGCTCTGGCACTACGGCTACTGGACCGGCAACTCGTCGCTGATCATCAAAGTCCCGGACCGGAACGTCACTTTCATCGCAATGGCAAACACCGATAACCTGAGCCGCCCTACGGACCTCGGCGCGGGCGACATCCTCAGCTCGCCTGTGGGGCTGGCCTTCCTCAAGGGTTTTATCTTTCCTGAAAAGTTCGGCGAGGAGATGCCCGTAGTCAACTGGCAGTCCGCACCCGAAGTGTTGAAAGCACAGGTAAGCCGACTCTCGAAGAAGCCTTACGCCGACGTGTACAAGAAGGAGTTGCAGGCGCGGACGCGCGTGCTGGCGAGCGTTGGCAGGCTGGAGGAGTCGCGGCGACTGATGGGAGTCTACGGCGAGTTGTACTTGAAGCCGTTGCCGGAAGACTTGGCGAAGAAGACGGTCATCGCTCAGATCGTTCAGGTTACTGATAACCAAAACAAGGTGGTTGAGTTCACTCTGCCACACTCGGAGAGCGTGCGCGTCTTTGCCATCGGCGAGGGCACGGGCGGGCAGATGTACGACTACGGCTGGGTCGAGAATGCCGAGACGGGAAAGGCCGTCTGGGAGATGAAGGATGCTGGTACTACGCACGCGGGCGGTGCCGCAAAGAACCGCCAGGTGGATATGTCAGTGACGCTGCCGGCGGGTAGGTACAAGCTACATTACAAATCGGACGACTCGCACTCCTTCAACGGCTGGAATGCCCTGCCGCCCGAAATAAACTTCTGGGGCATTGCGATCTACCATAACTAAATTTGAAGGAGCGAATCAGCTTCCAAGAAGTGACGGTAGAGGAGGACGAAAAATGAGAAAAGCATGGTCACCATTGATCACCTTGATGAGTTTGTTGTTAACTCCCCACATCGGGTGTGCACAGTCAGTGCCTTCTTCGCCAGTAGCAGAGGGGGTGAAGTCGGTCGAGCAAAGACTTCGCAAAGTAGAGGGACAGGTTTTAGCCTCAGCGGATATGCCCGCAGTACGCCTCACCTTCGACAAGGCGTTCAAGTACGTCGGCGGCCAGAGTTTCATCCTCTATGATGTCGCCTCCGCCGAGCAGCACTTCTTTGTTGACGCCGACGCACAAGGGCGTGTCAAGCGGTTTTACTGGGTGCAGTTCGAGGGCTACTTGCCGAGTAACACCCACGCCTACGATTACAAGGCCGACAAGACGGTCAATATCGGAGGCCTTGATTTCATTGCAGACGCTTACGCGAGAAATATTAAAACCAGCTCAGGCCGTCCCGATTCGGACGGCAACCGTGCCCGAGCTTTCTTGGAGAGCAAAGGCTACCGCATGGAGAGTGATGATGCCGTGAGGCAACGCCTCGTTCATCTGGTCGATAAGGCGAAGCGAAATGAGTTGATGGTTATTTACACTGAAGATCTGAGCAGCACGGGATTGACGGCCGCTGATCTTGCGGCGGGTGGCCGTGCCGCCGCACGCTTGGACGAGATTACGAAGGCGCTTCTCGATCGTGCTTTGAAAAATATGAAGCTGGAACGCTGAGGTAGCATCAGATATTGACTTCCACCGAAAGGCCAAATCGGAGGGATTCGGCCGGAATTTGGCACACAAACAAAAAAGGGCAGCTTGTTAGCAGCCCGTAACTATAACACTCTATTGAAGGCAGCGATTGGAATCGAACCGACAAACAAAGGTTATGCAGACTTCCGCTTAATCAATCTCTAATGGAATTTGCCACACTATAGGCGCACCAAACAATACGGGCAGCCAATTGGCTGCCCGTAACTTGTTGAAAAGATTGGTGGAGCCGAGGGGGATCGAACCCCTGACCTCATGACTGCCAGTCATGCGCTCTCCCAGCTGAGCTACGGCCCCACACTGAAAATGTCACGGATGCGACGAGCCACAGAGTAGCGTAGCGCGGGAAAACACGTCAAGCGCACGTCTCAGACGCGCGTGCGGCGGGCGGCGAGGAAGAAATGATGCCCCCGACGAGGAGCATCAGGATGCCTCCGGTGCGCTAAGTGTGCGAGATTTCGCTGACGCGGCCTGTGGTTTCGTTGACGACGAACGAATCTGACGGCGCGAGGAAGACGGCGCGGTAGGCGAAGACACTACCGCACGTCGCCAGTACAATTCCGACAATGATAAACACAACTCTCAACATGAGCAGAAGTGATAAAGGCGGAATGATGAATTGAAAAGCAGCTTATCTTTACATTCATCATTTCCCTTTGAAGTCTGGCTTGCGCTTTTCCAGAAACGCCTTGACGCCTTCATCCTTGTCTTCGCTGGAAAAGCAGAGGGCGAAGAGATCGATCTCGCGGCGCAACCCTTCGTCGAGCGAGGAGCGCGCGGCCGTCTTGACGGCTTCTTTCACTAAGCGGAGCGCGACCGGGCTTTTCTCGGCGATGCGGTTGGCGAGTTCCATCGTCTTCGCTTCGAGGTCGGCGGCGGGCACGACCATGTTGACGAGGCCGAGTTGGTGCGCTGTCTGCGCGTCGATCATGTCGCCGGTCAGCATCAACTCCATGGCTCTGGTTTCGCCGACGAGGTGCGTCAGGCGCTGCGTGCCGCCGCCGCCGGGAATGATGCCGAGATTGATTTCCGGCTGGCCGAATTTGGCGCGTTCGCTGGCGACGCGCAGATCGCAGGCCATCGCCAGTTCATTGCCGCCGCCGAGGCAGAAGCCGTTGATCATCGCGATGACCGGCTTCGGAAAAGTATCAATGGCGGTGAACAGCGAGCGGCCGGTCATCACGTCGCGCTGCGTGACGGCGGTGCGCCCCTGAAACTCCGCGATGTCCGCCCCGGCGATGAAAGCCTTCTCGCCCGCGCCAGTAATGATGACGACGCGCACTTCCGCGTCCTCGCGCAACTCGTCGAGTGCCGCCGCGCCCTCCTCCCGCGTCTTGATGTTCAAGGCGTTAAGCTTGTCGGGACGGTTGATGGTGATGACGGCGACGCGCCCGCGCCGCTCGACGATTAAAGTTTCGTAAGCTGCCATTGGTCTGCTCCACAAGATGAAGAGTGATGAGTCATGAGTAACGAGCGAGCAGGCAGTTGCCAATTGCGGCGGCCTGATCGCTCATCACTCATCACGCATCACTCACGACTGCGTTCTATTCTTCCGGCGCGCCGCCCTGTTCGTCCGCGACCCACGAGACGAAGAGACGGAGCCAGTTCTCCGTCGGCTCCACGATCACGACGCCAATGCGCGCCGTGCCGTAAATCGCCGAGGCGACGCGCACCACGCGCACCGTGACTTCGATGGGCACGCCGTCGGGTCGGTGCGCGCGCAAATACAATTGCTCGCCGCGCCCCACCTTTTGATTGAGGTGAAAGAGCGTGCCGCTGGTCGAGATGTCATCGGTCTCGGTCGGCTCGCTCCACGCCGCGCCGTCTTCCGTGCGCCCGGAGACGACGATGGGGAGTCGCAGCGCCATGCGGAGCGCGAAACGTCGTTCTTCGTTGTTCGGGGTAGTCATGATTCAGTAAGCAGTGAGCAGTAAGCAGTGTTCGGGCGGTTCAGCAGAGGTGTCGCTTTTTCTGCTCACTGCTTACTCGTCTTCCCACTGGTAAAAGCCTTCGCCGCTTTTGCGGCCGAGTTTGCCTTCGCCGACTAAGCGCCGGAGAATGTCGGGCGGGCGAAAGTTTTCGGCCCCGAGCGTGCGATACAGGTATTCAGCGATGCTCAGACGGACGTCGAGGCCGACGTGATCGGTTAAACGCAACGGCCCCATGGGGTGATTGTAGCCCAACTCCATCGCCGTATCTATATCTTTCGCGCTGGCGACGTCCTGTTCCAGCATCCGCATCGCTTCGAGGCCGAGCGCGACGCCGAGACGGCTCGAAGCAAAGCCCGGCACGTCTCTCACCGTGATCGGCTCTTTTCGCATCCGCCGCCCAACTTGGCGCACGGCTTCCGCTGTCTCCGCGCTCGTCCGCGCGCCGACGATGATCTCGATGAGCCGCATCAAGTGGACGGGGTTGAAGAAATGCATCCCGACCACGTGAGCAGGACGCGCGGATTGCCGGGCGATCTCCGTGATCGAAAGCGAAGAGGTGTTGGTGGCGAAGATGAACGGACGCACGGTTGTCTGCTCGACTTCGTGGAGCAACTGTTGCTTGAGTTCCATCCGTTCGGGGACGGCTTCGATGAAGAGGTCAACTTCGCGCGCCTCTTCGAGCGTGGTTGCGCCGCGAATGCGTTGCAGTGTCTCGTCGCGTTCGGCTTCGGAAACTTTGCCGCGCGCAATGCCTTTGGCGAGATTGTTTTCAATGGCCCGAACGCCGCGCCCCAGAATTTCCCGATCCACGTCGCGCAGGATAACGCGGTAGCCGGACATGGCGGCCACCTGCGCGATGCCGTGCCCCATCGTGCCCGCGCCGAGGACGGCGATTGTCTCGATTGTCGGCGGCGTGCGGTCGGCGCGAGTGTCTGCTAGCGGTTCCAAAATGTTCGTGCGGCGCGACGGCGGCGGCATGTAGCACGCGGCGGTCGGCGCGCGTCCCCTTGCTTTAAGGTCAGGTTCGACTCAGGCTTGCGCGCAGAGTTATACTACACGCGCAAGGCAAAAGGCTAACGCGGAAGCGCGCACACCAAGCGCGTTGGGATGCGCCTTAAACCGCTCACGGAGAAGATTAAAAATCAAATGGCACAAGAGACTTTGCACCGCGAAGTGGTGATTATCGGCTCCGGCCCGGCCGGGTTGACGGCGGCCATTTACGCGGCCCGCGCCGACCTCAATCCGCTCGTCGTCGAAGGCCCGCAACCCGGCGGCCAACTAACTATTACGACCGAAGTGGAAAACTACCCCGGCTTCGCCAAAGGCATTCAAGGGCCGGAGTTGATGGACGAGTTTCGCGAGCAGGCCGCCCGCTTTGGCACTGAGTTTCTCGTCACTTGGATCACGAAAGTCG
>JACCRA010000515.1 GCA_013813825.1 Pyrinomonadaceae bacterium
TCTTCGATAACTTTCAAGGCGGGATCGTCCGGGCTATCAACCACAAAAATGATCTCAAAGGCCGGATAGCTCTGGCCGCAGAGGGCGTTGAGATTTTCCTGTAAATTTTGCTCAAGGCCGCGACAGGGAACGAGCACTGTGGCGAAGGGCGCGAAGTCGAATGCGGGCGCGGATAGTTGACGCCGGAAGTAGTGCAGATAGCGCACGCCGCCGCGAAGCGAGATGAGGGCTTGCAGGATCAGGAGCGCCGCGAAGAAATAGTAGAAGCCCATAAAAGCGAGGGGACATGTTCTTGTGAGAACATGTCCTTACACAAACAGCCTTCTGAGTACAAAAGAAGCTGGCATGCCAAAAACAGTAACCACGAAAACACACGAAACATCACGAATTAGTTCGTCTCTCTTAATTCGTGATGTTTCGTGTGTTTTCGTGGTTAAGTTCTTGTCTTTCGTTAGCTGCTTTAAGTCTTCGCTGATCTATCTCAACGCAAACGTGCCAGCGGCGGCTTTGGTCAACGAAGAGACGAGCGTCTGCGCCATGTTGATGAACGGCTGCGGGTAGATGCCGATCACGATCACGCCGATGACGGAGACGACGAGCGCGGCACGCAGCGCGGGCGACAGCGAGAGCGGGCGCGCGTCGGCCATCTCGTCGCCGAGATACATCACGCGGATGAAGCGGACGTAGTAGAAGAAGGAGACGACCGTGTTGAGAATCGCCCAGACGGCGAGCCAGAGATACCAGTTTTTACCGTCTGCGTCGGCACGTTGGACGAGGCCGCCGAAGAGAAACCACTTGCCGATAAAGCCGCCCGTCAAAGGCAAGCCGCCCAGGCTGAGCATGAAAATCGTCATCATCAACGCCATGCCCGGCGCTTTCTGCGCGAGTCCCGTAAAATCATCCACGTTGTCGCCGACGAGGCCGCGACGGCGCAATGAGATGATCACTCCGAACGCGCCGATGTTCATCAAAGTATAGACGAGCAAATAGACGACGAGGCCGACGTAGCCATACTCGTTGGCGGCAACCACGCCGAGCAACAGGTAGCCCGCGTTGGAGATTGACGAATAGGCGAGCAGACGCTTCGCGTTCGTCTGCGTAATCGCCGCCCAGTTGCCGACCATGATCGTGATGGCGGCGACGAGGCCGACGAGTGGCGCCCAATCGGCGCGCATCCCGCCGAGAGCTTCCAGAAAGATGCGCGCGAAGAGGGCGAAACTCGCGGCCTTCGAGCCAGTCGAGAGAAAAGCCGTGACGGAAGTGGGCGCGCCCTCGTAAGCGTCCGGCGCCCACATGTGAAACGGCACGGCGGCGATCTTGAAGAACAGTCCGGCGGCGAGAGCGATCATGCCCAGCAGCAAGAGAGGCCGAAGCGGCAACCCGCCCGCGATTGCGCCTTCGACGGGCGCAGCGTTCATGATCGCGCTGACGCTCCGCGAGATGTCGCCGAGGTTGGTCGAACCGGCGATGCCGTAGAGCATCGACATGCCGTAGAGCAGCACGCCCGACGAGAACGCGCCGAGCAAAAAGTATTTCATCCCCGCTTCGTTCGTCCGCCGCTCACGCTTGGTGTAGGAAACCAGCACGTAAAACGTCAGCGCCATCAATTCCAGACTGACATAGAGCACGATCAGATCGTAGCCGCAGGCGAGGAACATCATCCCGACAGTGGCGAACAGGACGAGCGCGTAATACTCGCCGCGCTGCTCCCGCTCCACGTCCAAATAGCGCATCGAGATCGCGACGGTCAGCGCCGCCGCCAGCAAAAAGATCACCTTGAAGACGACCGCGAAGCCGTCAATTCTGACCGTGCCGTAAAACCCCGTGAGCGGGAAGCGTTGGCCGTTGACCTGCCACAGCGCGAACAGAGACACCGAGGCCAGCGCCAAGCCGATTAGCGCGAAGTAGCCAGTCAGCTTGCTCTTCTGGTATGGCAGCACGACCTCAATCACCAGCGCCACGCACGCGCACAGTGTCAGGATCAACTCCGGCGCAATCAACAGCAGATCGCGCGCGTTAAAAAGTTCGAGAGTGTTGGCTTGCAATAGCATGAGCTTACGAATCGTAAATCGTGACCATGAAAGCCCGCGTTGGAAGGGCAGCGTAGCACGAACATTTTGACAATCAATTCAGCAGCGTCACCGGGTAAGCGGAAAGCTGTGAATCGGTGCTTACCAGCGTTGTCCCTTCGGCAATGCTCTGGGCAATCAATAAGCGGTCGAAGGGGTCTTTGTGATGCAACGGCAGCGCGTCCAATGCCAAGACGTGGGCTAACTCGACGGGCAAGAGTTGGACACCGTTCGTGGCTTGCTGGCTTTCAACCAAATCTTTCAATGACACGTTTAATTTCAATTTGCCCAACTGAATTTTGATTTGCAGTTCCCATACGCTGGCGACGCTCAAAATCAGTTCGTTAGACCCATCCTCCAGCGCAGCCAGCGCGGCGGCGGAAAGATGCTCCGGCGCGTCCGCCCACCAGATGAAAACATGCGTATCCAGCAGTAGCTTCATTCCCGGCCCAACCAAAAATCGTCGGGCAACGGCGCGTCGAAATCTTCACTCGTCCAAATCATGCCGCGATTCAAGCCGGCAATTCGTTTCTTTGTCAGTCCCGCAATCGGAACTAAGCGGGCAATTGGCTTGTCGCCTTCCGCAATCACGATCTCATTACCCGCTCTCGCCAGTTCGAGCAGAGCCGGCAATTGATTTTGCGCTTCCGCTACATTGACAGTTCGCGTCATCATCAACTTCTCCATGACAGCCCAACTATAGCACTCGGAGAGGCACGGCTTGAATTATCACCCATCACCTGCGCCACGCACGCGCACAGCGTCACCTCTCAACTCTTTCCGCCACCTGCGGCGTGACGGGCGCTCCTGGAATCGGGTAGGTCGGGCGGACTTGCCGGACGACGGTGTTGACCGGACGTTGGACATAGTCGAGGAACGGTTTCGGGTATGCGCCGATCCAGAGCGAAAGAATGACGAGCGGCAGCATGTACGCCCACTCGCGGCCCGACATGTCGGAGAGGCTCTGGTTCTTCGGATTCTCGACGTTGCCGAAGAACATTCGTTGATAAAGCCAGAGCATGTAGCCGGCGTTTAAGATGATGCCGAGCGCGGCCCATGCCGCCCACCACGGGTTGGCCTCGAACGCGCCGCGCATCGCCAAAAATTCCGAGATGAAAACGCACAACAGCGGCAGGCCAATGGCCGTCATCGTCATCACGAGAAAGACGGTGGCATAGCCGGGCATGACGTGCGAGAGGCCGCCGAACTCGGAGACGATGCGCGTGTGCCGTCGTTCGTAGATGATGCCGACGAGCAGGAACAGCGCCGCCGAGTAGATGCCGTGATTGATCATGTGCAGCACCGCGCCGTTGACGCCGTTCGGGTTCAGCGAGAACAGACCGAGGATCACGATGCCCATTGACGAGACGGACGAGTAAGCGACGAGCTTTTTCACGTCGCCGTTCTCCTTGACGACGAAATACATCGCGGCCAGCGCGCCGTAAATAATGCCGATGATCGCCAGCGTGATCATGATGTGGCGCACGCCGAACCGGCCGCCGAAGTAGGAGAGATCGAGCGACGCTTTCGGGAACATCGGCAAATTGAAGCGGAAGAAGCCGTAAGTGCCGAGCTTCAGCAAAATGCCCGCGAGGATGACGGAGCCGGCCGTCGGCGCTTCGACGTGCGCGTCCGGCAGCCACGTATGAAACGGCCACATCGGGACTTTGATCGCGAAGCCGATGGCGAACGCGAAGAACAACAAGACCTGCATCGTCCCCATCGGCATCACCGAGCCGACTGCGTGCAGGTACATGATATTGAAAGTGCCGCCCGCTCCGGCGGCGGTAGCCGCTTGATCGAGGAGCGCACGCCCCGCTGTCCCGCCCGCCGCGATGTTGTCGAGCGTCGCGGCGGTAATCTGCGAAGTCAGAGCCATGTCCTGCGTCAGGAAGTATATCTTCAGCACGCCGAGCAGCATCACGACCGAGCCGACCAGCGTGTACAGGAAAAACTTGATCGCCGCGTACAGACGCCGCTCGCCGCCCCAGATACCGATCAGGAAATACATCGGGACCAGCGAGACCTCAAAGAAGAGATAAAACAGAAACAAATCCATTGCCCCGAAGACGCCGACCACCGCCGCCTGCAACAGCAACAGCAGGACGTAGTATTCCTTCTCCCGCTTCGCGATGTACTCCCATGAAGAGAGCGACGCGATCACGCCGAGCAACGTCGTCAGCACAATCAGCAGCACCGCCACGCCGTCCGCGCCCATCTGGTAACGCGCGCCGATGATCGGTATCCACTGAAAATCTTCGATAAACTGCATCCCGCCCGCCGCGCGGTCATAGCCCAACAGCGCCAACGAGACGACGAACACCAGCCCGAACCATCCGGTCGCGAACTTCTTAATCGCGTTCGCCTGATCGTTCTTGAAGACGGCCAGAATCAGACCAGCGCCGATAACCGGCAACCATGTGACGAGAGAGAGGAGATAAGGGATTTTCATATACAGTAATCAGTAATCAGCCATGAGCAGTAGGTCGTCAGTTTTCAGGTAATCAGCAATCAGGTTCTGTCTGACTACTGATTACTGACTACTTTCCCCGTACCGCCGCCCAGAGATCGGGGACGAAGAACAGCACGAGGGCGACGAAGAGGCCGACGATCATGACGAGCGCGTAGTTGGCGGCGAAGCCGGTCTGCGCCGCGCGGAAGACGTTCGACATCAGGCCGCGAATAAAATAGGCGACGAGGTTGACGATGCCATCGATGACGCGATTGTCGAAGACGCCGGTAAAGCTACTGAGCCGCCGGGTCAGCCACGCCACGCCGTTGACCGCGCCGTCGATGCTGCGCGAGTCCACAGCGTAGATGCCGCGCGCGGCGTCCATCGTGCGGCGCGTGAAGAGCAGGCCGTAGAGTTCGTCGATCCAGTATTTGTTGTAGCTCGCGCGGTAGAGAGCGCCCATCCGCGCCGCCCAGACGCCGGGCAGGTGCGGTTGCTTGACGTAGAAGAGGTATCCGAGACCAATGCCGATGCCGGCGGCGACGAGCGAGATGATGATGAATAGCCATTCGGCCGCCGTATGGCTGCCGAGCGCGTGTTCGGCGGAATGCGCGAGGTTAAAGCCGGTGTCGCCGTAAGGCGCGTGCGCTGCCGCGTTGGTCCCCGTCGCGGCGTGGGCGGTTTCGCCGGTCGTCGCGGTGGCGGCTCCGTGAGTTTCCGCGGCAGGTGATGCGGCGACTGCTGCTGCCGTAGCCGGAGAAGTCGAAGCGATGAATCCGGCGTCGGGACGCGCGGCGGCGTGTTCGGCTTCAGCCCCGTGCGGTTTATTAAATTCGCCGGTCGCGGGATTCCAGATGACGGGATCGAGCCAGTTGACGATGTTCGCGCGGCCGCCGACGTGCGCGCCGCCAGTGAAGGCTTGGCTAATGCCGACTAAGCCGCCGACGACTGCGAGCACCGCCAGCACCGCCAGCGGTATCCACATCGCGGGCGGCGACTCGTGCGGAATGTGCGTGCCGTGTCCGTGTGGGGCTTCATGCAGGGCGTGCGCGCCGGGCGTCGTCTGATGAGTGTGCAATCCGGCGGCGTGCGGTTCGCCGACGTATTCGCCGGGTTCATGGCGCGGGCGGTCGCCGGCCGCTTCGGTCACGGCGTCGTGCGGTTTCGCGTGCTCGGCGTAGCCGTGAGCGTGCGCTTCATCGGCTTGGCCGCCGGCGTCAGTCTCCAAAAATCTTTCGCGCCCCCAGAAGGTCATCGCGACGAGTCGCGTCATGTAAAACGCCGTGCAAGTGGCGGCGATGGTCGCAACGATCCAGAGCAGCCAGCCGAACGGAATGTGTTCGGTCGAGGCCGTCCGCCACAGAATTTCGTCCTTCGACCAGAAACCCGAAAACGGGATGATGCCGCAGATCGCGAGCCAGCCGGCGAGAAACGTCCAATAAGTTTTCGGCATGTACTTACGGAGGCCGCCCATCCGGCGCATGTCCTGTTCGTGGTGCATCCCGTGAATCACGGAACCCGCCCCGAGGAACATCAGCGCCTTGAAGAAGGCGTGTGTCATCACGTGGAAGATGCCGATGCTGAACGCGCCGACGCCGCAGGCGAGGAACATGAAGCCGAGCTGCGAGACGGTCGAGTAGGCCAGCACCTTCTTGATGTCGTTCTGCGTGATGCCGATGGTCGCGGCGAACAGGGCGGTCAGCGCGCCGACGACGGCGACTACGGTCATCATCGTCTGCGAGTGCTGGAAGATGACGTTGCAGCGCGTCAGCATGTAGAGCCCGGCCGTCACCATCGTCGCGGCGTGAATCAATGCCGAGACCGGGGTCGGCCCGGCCATCGCGTCGGGCAGCCAGACCTACAGAGGTATCTGCGCCGACTTGCCGCACGCGCCGACGAAGAGGCCGAGCGCGATCCACGACATCAGCCCGAACGTGCCGACCGCTTCGAGCGGGAAACTCTTCGCGGCCTCGAACACCGTGGTGTACTGCACCGAGCCGAAGGCCGCGATGACCGCGCCGATGGCGAGCACCATCCCGAAGTCGCCGATGCGGTTCGTGATGAACGCCTTGCGCGAGGCGTCGCCCGCCTCCTTGCGGTCGAAGTAGTAGCCGATCAGGAGGTAGGAGCAGAGCCCGACGCCCTCCCACCCGACGAACATCATCAGGAAGTTCGACCCCATCACGAGGACGAGCATCGAGAACATGAAGAGGCCGAGGTAAGCGAAGAAGCGATAAAAACCCGGGTCGCCGTGCATGTAGCCGGTGGCGAAGACGAAAATGCACAGGCCC
>JACCRA010000671.1 GCA_013813825.1 Pyrinomonadaceae bacterium
AGAGCATACGAGCCGATCTCATACATCACGCTCGCGGGCACGACTTCAAACTTCGTCGGGTAAGGATCAAGCCCGAAGCGGCGCGCCACTTCCCAGATTTGTTCGAGAGCCTTTTCGAGGTCTTTCAGTTCACGGTCTTGCATATTGAAGTAAAGGAAACCTTGTCTGTTAAACGCTTATTCATTTAATCAGTTCCTCTGAACAGTTTGATCATTCTCTCGATAAAATGTCCGAGTAATAACCACTGCAACGAGGTTAGTACAACCAGCTGATAAGCCTTCACCCAAGAGAGGATTTCTACGTTCAGATGCGGAAGTAGAAAAATGACGATTTTCAGAAGACCTTGATCTATGATTATGGGCAGAAGATTGACTAAAACTAAACAGAACAGAAGTGTCGAATTTGAATCAAGAAAACGCCCGCCAATAAAAAATCCGGTAATGACATGCTCTATCCCGACACCAGCGTAATTGTTTCCGGTATCCGACTGAGCAAAGCAATAGGTAATCAGACATAAATGGAGCATAAGCAGGAGGTGTCCGAGTCGGCTTCTGATAATTTCCTTAATAAAAGACGACATAGTTTTTAACTTTAACTAGATTGCCAACATGAACACCTACTTATTCGCTTCCCTGTTTCCGAAAAACTGCTTGAGCGCCGGGTAAACATCTTCCTTGTCGTCAATCCGCACGCCGACGAAGCGTTCTTTGCGTTTGAGGCGATCATTAAATATGGAAAGCAGTGCGCCGCTTGAGCGACGATAGCCGCTCGTTCCCTCTTCGCCGATCTCGCCGTAGCCGAAGAGGTTGCACGTCTTAATCATTTCATCGGCGAGGCGCACGGCTTCTTCGTTGTCCGAGTAGTAATTATCTCCGTCCGAGAAGTGAAACGGGTAGATGTTCCAATCCGGCGGGTTGAAGCGCTGGCGGATAATGTCGAGCGCGAGTTGGTACGCGGAAGACACAACCGTTCCGCCCGATTCTCCTTGCGTGAAGAACTGTTCTTCCGTCACCTCCTTCGCTTCCGTGTGGTGCGAGATGAAGACGATCTCAACCGTGTCATACTTCGTGCGCAGGAAACGCACCATCCAGAAATAGAACGAGCGCGCGATGTATTTCTTAAACTCGCCCATGCTCCCGGAAACGTCCATCAATGCCAGCACGACGGCGTTGGATTCGTAACGCTGATTTTCTTCCCATGTCTTAAAGCGTAAATCTTCTTTGCGGACGTTGCCGAAGCGCGCCTTCTGAGTTTCGCGCGCGTTGCGTTTGATGTTCTCAAGGATCATGCGGCGCTTATCTAAGTTCGCCATCACGCCCGTGCGACGAATTTCGTTAAAGCGCGTCTCTTTCGCAGGCACGGCGCGTTTAGCTTTCTCTTCGAGAAACGGAAGTTGCAAATCTTCAAAGATGAGCGCGGCTAATTCGTCAATGTTGATTTCAGCTTCGTAGTATTCACCGCCTTCGTCTTGCCCCGCAGGCCCCTTGCCCGTTCCCTTCTGCCCCTGTCCTTGACTTCCTTCGCGCGCCAGCACGTCGCCGACTTTCGTCTTCCCGTCACCTTGGCCGACGTGCTTCTTCTTTCGGTAATCAAACCGAAACTTGTATTCATCGAGCGAGCGGACAGGCACTTTCACCGTGCGCTTGCCGTCGGAGAGGATGATTGATTCGTTCGAGACGATTGAGCCGAGATTCTTACGCACGGCTTCGCGCACGCGCTCCTTGTGGCGTTCCTGATCGATAATGCCTTTGCGCTGCAAAGACCAATCGTTGCGCTGTACGGACATAACTACCTCCTCAAAGCGCGCTTCGCAAGCGTTACAATTAACAACCGACTGCTATAAAATCCGCAACCGCTCGCACAAGCTGTCCTTCGCCCGCTTGCGACGAAAGTAAAAGCACGCCGCGCGATACGTTGTAATGGTGATTCAAGTGCATGTATAAATCCAACTTTCCATCAGCATCCAGATCGCCCGCCCAGTCTAAACGGATGGAAGGCTCATCCATCTCATCATCGGAGTAAGGGAAAAGCACCTGCGTCATGGTAGGCGAAGACAAAAGCAACTTTGCGCCTTTGGGAAAAGCGTAACTGTCCGGGCGCGGATCGTCGCTCACTACGCTCAAACGATAATTAACTCCGCCGAGTTTGAAATCAACAACGGATTTGTTACCCAAAGTTTCCTCACTCGATTCAAACAGGGTGACAACGGAGCGAGGACGCAGCATGTTTGCGCCTTTAACAAGGAAGACACGCACGCCGGATTGATCGACGCCGACGCTTTTGCCTGTTTTCACGCCCGGCTTTTCATCAACGATCTGATCATGAACTTTTTCAATTCTGAGCGTTGACCGAATCAAGGTGTAACCGTTCGCGGTCGGATAAAGTCCGAGCCATCGCTCGC
>JACCRA010000535.1 GCA_013813825.1 Pyrinomonadaceae bacterium
CGGCAATTCGGGCTTTCTTCTGAAAAAGTGAAGGAAGTCCCAACGACTAAATCATGGCGACGACAATTCACATTATCATGGCGACGGCAACTCATCTTCAGGACGGGCGCGAAACACGCGGAGACAAGGCAGGGACGGCTTCTGGCTTAAGGCGCTACAAACGAAAACGTTTCGTGCGGCTCTCAACGCGCATTTGTTGTTGGATAAGCGGCCAACGAGTCAAGGAGAGAAGGCGGCCACTGGCAACATCCTGAATGTCATTACTGCAATCTGTATCGGGGCAAGACATGCCGGACTGGCGAGAATCGGCAGCGCGGTGTGGCTTGCGAAGCCCAGCGGCGAGGCGGCCGTGGGGCAGGATTGGACCGGGTCGGGGCCGGCTCTACAATCAATATGTGGTTTACGGCGTTCGTTCGAAAATCAGGGACCACGCCAACGTCCATGAAGGTGCCGTATCATACAAGAGCAAACACCGAATGTTAAGCAAATTTCGCGCCCGCACAAAAAAAACTTGACACATCGCGCTTTGTGCCATAGTTTTCGGCCATCCGCCGGTTAATCTAACGGTGGCACTCAGTCCAGAGCTTCTGGCCGCCCGACACTAAGATTTAGGCAGCAAGAACAGACGGCCCCGCACGGCGCTCCCGGTTTAATTTACGAAACGCCAGTTGCCCTTTCGTCTGCCGCACGCGGATCTCCTATCCTGTTGCCCGCTGTTCTTCATTGACTCGATACCTTCCCACATCGTAGAGGTTCATAATGATTCTCAAGCACCCGTCTTCACCTTCGCTCTGGCGGTCTCTGCCGGCGCTGATCTTCGCTTTCTGTCTGGTGGCGGCCCCGTTGCCCGTCTCCATCGCGCAGGACACCGTGACCGGCGCGTTCGAGGGCACGGTGACAAACACCGACACCGGCGAGGCCATCGCCGGCGCGGCCGTGCAGATCATCAATCAAGCGACCGGGCAAGTCTTCCCCAAAATCAGCGATACGCGCGGCCGTTTTTATCAAGGCTTGTTGACTCCCGGCATCTACACGATCCGGGTGACGGCCGCCGGGTTCCAGACGAAGGAAGTGATCCAAAGGTTATTCATCACCAAGACGGGCGAAGTGATTCCTGTCCCCGTCTCGCTGGACCCCGAGCCGCCCGGCACACCGGCAACACCGCCACCGCCGGGCGCGACGCCGACGCCGTCTTCCAACGTCATCACCGAAGATGACACGGACATCCGCGCGCGCTCTAGCGCCTCTGACGCCAGACAAGGCGGCTCGTTTACCGAAGAAGAAGTCTCATCGCTGCCGCTCGGCTCCGCGACCTTCACGCGCACCTTCGACGAGTTGGCGCTGCTACTGCCCGGCGTCGCCCCGCCGCCGCAGACTTTGGGCAGTGTCGCCGGCCCCGGCGTGGGCGCCGGCGTCGGTTCAGCCGGTCAGTTCGCGGTCAACGGCTTGCGCTCACGCGCCAACAATTTCACGGTGGACGGCTCAGACAACAACGACGAGGACATCGGCGTTCGCCGTCAAGGCTTCGTCGCGCTGGTCCCCCAACCGATTGAATCGATCAAGGAGTATCAGGCGATCACTTTGCTCGCGCCGGCGCAGTTTGGCCGCAACATCGGGGCGCAGGTCAACGCCGTCTCGAAGTCCGGTGGCAGCCAGACGCATGGCACTTTCTACGGCTACCTTAATTCGTCGCAACTCAACTCGCGCAACTTCTTCGATACCACGTTCGGCACCAGCGTGTCGCCATTGCGCGTCGGTAATCAGACCGTGCTGCTCGTCGATGACGTGAGATTCAATCCCCTTACCTTGCAACCGATCCTGACCAATGCGCGCCCGCTGAACGTCCAAAACTTCAGCGGCGGCGAAGACTCTTTCACGCTCGGACAGGGCGGCTTCGTTCTCGGCGGCCCGCTCGAACCCGCGCGCGGACCAGACCAACCCGGCCGCATGTTCTATTTCATTTCCGCCGAAGGCTATATTCAGAACGCTTCCAGAGAAGAGAGTTTCGCCGTCCCGACCGTCGAGCAACGCGGCGTCGCCAGCAGTGGCGCGAGCGGTTTCTTCTCTGATCCGTTGACCGGCACGCCCGGCACCTTTGCGGCGTTCCCGACCACTGCCGGCGGCGACGCGATCTTCAGTCTCTACCCATTCCCTAACAACCCGCAGGGCGTCTATGGCGCTAACACTTTCACGCAAGTGTTGCCCAACAGCGGTCAAGGCAAAGTGTTGTCGGGTAAGTTCGACGCCAACTTTAATCTCTTCAATCGCCCGCACTCGCTGACGAACCGCTATAACTTTACGGACGACTACCGCAGCATCCCCGTCACCGGCGGCGCGCTCTTCTCTTCTCTGCGCCCGCGCATTCGCACGCAGAATAATTCCTTCTTTTTCAACAGCGAGTTGTCGGGAGCCAACTCGACGCGCCCCATCTTCAACCAAGTTCGCCTCTCCTACGGCCGCACCCGCCTCATCTTCGACGAGGAGCGCGACCGCCAGTTCATGCTGCCGAGCACGATGCTACCCGGCACGCCATTTCTGTTGAATGCACCGCTTTTGGAAAACTTCGTGCTGCCGCGCCGGATTAACGACACGACGTTCGGAGCGAACACGGGGCCGGTCATCTACCTCGCCACGCCCGGCGCGACCGTCCAGAACTCTTCGCGGCTGGGGCCGCTCGGCCAAGTCAATCGTTTGGGACCAGTGGGACAAGTGAGCATCGCCGGCTTCAGCCCGGTCGGAGTTGACGTGTTCAACTTCCCGCAACGGCGTGTCAACAACACGTATCAAGTGGCCGATGAACTGACGATGCGCGCCAACCGGCACACCTTCGTTTTCGGGGCCGACATCCGCCGCAGCGAACTCAACAGCGCGCTGCCGC
Organism: Pyrinomonadaceae bacterium; assembly: GCA_013813825.1. GTDB lineage: Bacteria > Acidobacteriota > Blastocatellia > Pyrinomonadales > Pyrinomonadaceae > JACCRA01. The sequence continues at coordinate 2,879 of JACCRA010000535.1, forward strand.
GCAATTCGCGCCCGATCATTACTTTCGCCGGCGCGCCCGAATTGAGCGAAGGAGCCAACGGCAATCTGGCCTTCACCGGCCGCTTCTTCCGCCCCGAAACTTTCGCCGCCGCTTCGGCTCCGAGCGGATTTTTTCAGACGCTCGCGC
>JACCRA010000550.1 GCA_013813825.1 Pyrinomonadaceae bacterium
GCGAAGGTGCCACGGCCCTCTCCGCCGACGCCGAAGACGCTACCAAGCGCGTTTTCAAATTGCAGGTCGAATCGATCACCGACGTGCCCGGCTTCGAGTCGATCAAGGCGGTGGTGGTGCGCTTGAGTGACCAGTTGAACGACAACGGCGATGTGCTGATCAGGATTAACCTCCACGGCGTTGCCAGCAATCGCGCGCGCATCGCTATCGGCCACGTGGGCGATGGCCCGGTCGTTGATCCGAGCGAAGTGATCGCGCCCGCCCCGGCCGTCCTGCCCGCGCCGACGCCGACGCCCGCGCCGCCAACTTACACCGGCGCGGCTTCCGCCGCCGACACCGTCCGCTTCCTCGAACAGGCGACGTGGGGACCAACCAGCGCCGAAGTGGCGCGCGTCCAAGCTATCGGCTTCAGAGCGTTTCTCGAAGAGCAATTCGCCGCTCCGGCGTCGGGCTATCCGAATTACCCGCTGATGCCCACGGATGCGACGCAAGGATGCCCGCAGACCGACGCCGCGCAACGAAACATCTGCCTGCGCGACAATTATTCGCTGTATCAACTACAAGTGAAGTTCTTCCAGAATTCGTTGTCCGGGCAGGATCAACTGCGGCAGCGTGTGACGTGGGCGTTGCACCAGATTTTCGTCGTCTCTTACGTTGACATCAGCTACCCAGCGTGGATGGGCTACTACATACAGGCGCTTGACCGCAACGCATTCGGCAACTACCGGACGCTCCTCGGCGAGATCACGCTCAACCCCGCGATGGGCGAATACCTCAACATGCGCGGCAACACGCGCACCAACCCGAACGAGAACTACGCCCGCGAAATCTTGCAACTCTTTTCGGTCGGCCTCGACGATTTGAACCTCGATGGCACGCCGAAGCTCGACGCCAACGGCAGCCGCATTCCCGTCTATGATCAAGACGATGTGACCAACTTTGCGCGCATCTTTACGGGATGGAATCTCGCGCCGGCAAAAACTTTCACTAACGCCAATGGCGCGCAGTTCCAAGTCGCCAACTATCAAGACCCGATGATCGTGACGAACGCGAACAACCACGACCGCTGCCAGAAGACGCTCCTGAACGGCTTCAATTTGCCGGGAGTCGCCAACTGCACGCAAAACGGAAGCGGCTCAGTCGCCTTCGCCAATCAGGAGTTGACCTCCGCGCTCGACAACATCTTCAATCATCCGAACGTCGGACCGTTCATCGGCAAGGGGTTGATCCAGCATCTCGTCACCAGCAATCCTTCGCCGGCCTACGTCGAGCGCGTGGCGCGCGTCTTCAACAACGACTGCGACGCGCTTTACACTGAAGGCTGCGCGAACGGGCGCGGGAACTTGAAGGCCGTCGTGAAAGCGATCCTGCTCGATCCGGAAGCGCGTGGCGATGACAAAACCGATCCGAGCTACGGCAAACTGCGCGAGCCGGTGCAGCACATCAACAACACACTGCGCGGCTTTAATGCGAGCGCGTTTGCTAACGCCAGCCAGCCGAGCGACGGCGTGATCGGCGAACGATCTTCGCGCGACTTCCCGCGCGGACTTGATCAGCGCGTCTTCGCGCCGCCAACCGTGTTCAGCTACTACAACCCGCTCTACGAAGTGCCCGGCGCGAATCTCTTCGGCCCGGCCTTCGAGATTCTTTCGACCTCGACCGCATTGCAGCGGGCGAATACCTTCAACACTTTCATCTATTCAGGTATCGCTCCCGTGACCAACAACACCGACCGCCCCGCCGGCACCGCGCTCAATTTCACGACGCTCGAACAGCAGGCGGGCAACCCGGCGCAGTTAGTCGAGACGCTCAACTCCTTGTTGCTGCATAACACGATGCCCGCCGCGATGAAGACACAGATCATCAACGCCGTGACGGGCATCCCCGACAGCGACACGCAACGCAACCGGAAGCGCGCGCAAGTCGCCGCCTATCTGGTCCTCACCTCACCGCAGTATCAAGTGCAGAGGTAACATTCATGTCACATACGCGCAGAGATTTCATACGTCAAACCGGTTGCGCCCTCGTCGGCGGCGGGATGCTGGCCGCCGGTATTCAGGACTTCGGGCTGGTCAACGCGCTGGCCCAGTCTTCGGCCACGGATTATCGCGCGCTCGTCTGCGTCTTTATGAGCGGCGGCAGCGACGGCAACAACATGCTGGTCCCCACCGACGACCGCTATACGGGATACTCGACCGCGCGCAACGCCGCCGGCCTCGCCATTCCGCAAGCGGGACAGCCGGGCGGACTGCTGCCGCTCAACGGCGTGCCTTACGGTGTTCACCCCAGCCTCGCGGGATTACAGGCGCTCTTTAATGATGGCAAGTGCGCGGTGCTGACGAACGTTGGGCCGCTCATCGAGCCACTGACGAAGTCCACGTATCAGAGCGGCGGCAGACGCCCGGCACAGCTTTTCTCGCATTCGGATCAGGTGGCTCAGTGGCAAGCATCCGAGGCGACCAACGTGAGCCAGACGGGTTGGGGCGGGAGAGTCGCCGACCGGACGGGAACGCTCAACGGCGCGGCCACGTTCCCGCAGATGATCTCGATTGCCGGCATCAGCCTGTTCGTGACCGGGCAGGCGACGCGCCCGCTTGCCATCTCCGATTCGCGCACGGCGCTCGCCAACGTGTTGCCGCTGACGTTGACCGGCTCGGCGGCCGAGATTGCCTCGCGGCGCACCGCGTTTGATCAGATTCGCGCGCTCGCGGGGGGCAGTCTCGTCAAGGCATCCGCCGACGTTACTTCTTCGGCATTGCAGACGAGCGCCGCGCTCGCCACCGCCAACGTGACGCTCACCATCGACTTCCCGAACACTAATCTCGGCTACCAGTTGGAGCAGATCGCGCGCCTCGTCAAATTGCGCGACACGCTCGGCATGAAGCGGCAAATTTTCTTCTGCAACATTGGCGGCTTCGACACCCACAGCAATCAGATGGCGGCCAACGGTCAGGGCGCTCTCTTGACGCAAATCGGCGACGCGATCAAAGCGTTTTACGACGAGATGGTGGCGCAGGGCGTGAGCGACAAAGTGACGACCTTTACTCACTCTGATTTCGGGCGCACGTTGC
>JACCRA010000553.1 GCA_013813825.1 Pyrinomonadaceae bacterium
ATCGCGCCAATCCCTCATAAGTTCCCATCCACAAATAACCGTCGCGCGTTTGCAGAATTGTAAAAACCGAGTTTTGCGGCAAACCGTCATCGGTCGTCCAGGAATCGAAACGATACTGCGCCGCGACCTGGCTCGACATCGCCAGGCAAAGTAAAACGCTGCTTATCAAATAAGTAAGAAGCATTTCCTGTTTGATTTGTCTCCGTTGTCTGCGTTTGAAGCGAAACATACTGAAATACATGACGCCCTGAATCATTGTTTTTTTACTTGGCTAAATATACTGTAGTTTCCCGACTTACAACTGGTAGTTCCTCAATATTCAGTCCGCCGGCTAGCTTCTCTCAGGTGAGAGATTGATACCAACTTGCGAATCAGAATGAGATCATAGGGGCAGTTGCTTGCCCAAGCTGCGGGCAGGGACCAGCCCTGCCCCTACAATTTATCTCATCCTAATTTGCAATTCGGTATGACAACTCGTGAGAAAATTGTCGGTCAAGACGGTGGTGGAGGTTGTCATAGAGTCGGCGCACCTGCCAGACGATCTCGGCATCAGCGCCCCTCACTCATTGACCGCAAAAAGCAGTTGTGACGCGCACGGCTCCACGCCCGGAAGTGATGGCGTTGTCCAGCATCAGTTCTCACTGCCCGTCGTAAACAACCAGAGCGCGCCGGCGCGCTTGCGAAATCGCGTTGACGGAGTTCTGCGCCAATCATTCTTCGGTCGTCCAGTCTTTTCGCAAATACTCGTCGCCAGCGCACTCTAACCGTGCGCAGTCGGGTAAGGGATTCAGCGCCGACGCCACGCAGGCCAGCGCGGCCAGCACGATCAGCGAGAGGCGGAATGGGCAGCCTCCGTCCGCGACGCAGACGGGAATGGTTCGTTTCGACATGGGAAGCCGTCGCGCAAATCTCCCTGTTCGACCTGAATGTGTGAACTCGATCCTGCTTGAGAGTCTGGCGGGTAAGTGACAAGAGATGGTCGGTTTGTGCGCAGTCTAAGTTGCGTCACAGTGGGTGTCAACGCGGTCAACAGCTGCCGCAATCGCGCTTTGCGAAGTCTCCACCCTTGATCGTGTGTGCCTTCGGGTAAGGCGTTGCGCCGTTGCCGTTGTAATCAACGCCGGCGACTTCACCGCGTGCAGATTGCGCTGATGATTCGCGCCACGATACGATTTTGACAGGTCGGGTCAAAGGCACAGAGTCGTTCGGGAATATCTTTTCGACATCACACGAGCCCATCCACGTCTTCGCTGACTCTTGTACGACGCAGCACGCGCACGCCCGTCCGCCAATCTTCATTAATGTCGAAGCGATACATCTCGATCTCCGGCGTGATGCAGCTAGCCAGTGTTTGAAACGCGCGATGAAAGCGCAAGCCGGGCGCGGCCAGATAAACGAGCGGCGGCTCGTCTGTCATCCCAGCGTCGCCGAACAAGCGCGCCCGCGCGATGTGCCCGTGGCGACGGTGTGCTTCGATGCGCCGCCAGTAGTCGGCGGCTTGCAACGCGAGCGCGACATCTTCCGAGACTTTCAACTCGATGACGACCAGCCGGCCGTCGCGCCGGAGCGCCAGCAGATCGACGGGGCGCGAGCCGGCGCCGCGCGCGGCGCGCGCGAGGCGGAACTGCGCGTGCAGCGGCGAGACGACGAGGCCGGGATCGAGCCGCGTGATGTCGCGCCGGAGCAACGATTCGAGCCACGCTTCTGGCAGCGCGCGGTACAAAGCGTGGCGCGCATCGGGAGTGTCCGCGCGGCGGTGCGCGATTAGTTCGTCGAGCAGCTTGGCGAGTTGCGGCCAGCTTCGCTTGTCGAGCAAGCGCCGCTCAGTTCCCTTGCCGGTCCCGAACCAGACGTGCTCTTGCTCCGCCACGCGCCGCACGCGCGCGAAGGGCAAACCGTGGTAGCGCAACGTCTCGCCGTGGCGGGCGCGGACGGCGTCGATCTCGGCGGGGGCCAGCGCGACAATCCGCCGGGCCGCTTCACTCAATTCATCGCGCGGCGCGGCGGGAGAGCGCGGCTGGGCCGTGAGTAGTTCGTTCAATTTCGGGAGAGGGACCAGTGTCAGCGTTCGCCATTCCTCATCGATTTCGTACAGGCGAAGATCACGCAGCACTTCCTCGCGCAACAATGCCAACCGCTGCCGCACGCCTTCGCGCAATTCATGCGGCACGAGCAGCCACAGCTCCGTGACGCGCTCTTTGCCCGCGCGCTGTTGCAAGCGTGACCACCACAGCAGGGCTGACGAGACGACGGCATCCGCCTCCTGCTTTCCGAGATCGACGACGGGGCCGGTGACGGCGATCAACCCGCGCCCGCGCCGCAAACTGATGCGCGCGTAGCGACCCGGCTCAGAGCGTCGAGCGCCCGCACTCAAACGCGCGCGCACGATCTTCAGCGCGCCCGGCGGCGGCGCGTCGCACGCGAGCCGCGCCAACCGCTCGCACGCCTCGCCCCGCGCCGCCCGCAAGACCGCGAGGCCGGCTTGTATCGATGAGCGTGGGACCAATTCGAGCATCGCGCGTTCGGCTCCCGCCCGCCGCGTCGCTTCTATTACCAGACGCTCGCCCGTCCACTCCCACGCCGCCACGCGCCACACGCGCAAGCCAACGTCCGACCAAAACGAAAAGTGAACGCCGCCCGCCGACAGGCGCACTTCCCACTCGACCGCCCGCACCGTTGTCGGCGCGGACCGCAGCCGTCCTGCTTCGGAGCAAACCCACTCGCCGCGCGCCGCCAACAACGCCGCGATCTCGCGTTGCGCCGCTTCCCTTTCAGTCTGATTTGTGAGGCGTTTCATCGACAGGCGTCATGGATGATGAGTTCAGATGAGACCCCGAAAGAGTGGCGCGAAAACGAAGAAAGCGATCCACGAACCGCACGAAAGAACACGAAGTAAGGTCAGAGAGTTTGGTGTTTTGTTTCGTGTCGTTTCATGGATCAATTCTGAGGTCGAGTCCCAATCTCATCATCAGTTCCGATTGAGGTGACAACTAACGGCCGGCATCTTATCCTGTCATTCGACACCTGTCACTCGTCATTTTTTCGGGAGAGCGGAGCGATGCCAAACATTTATCTAGTCGGTGCGGTGCGGACGCCTATCGGGCGTTATGGCGGCGCGCTGGCCGGAACGACGGCGGCGGAGTTGGGAACAGTTGTCGCGCGTGAATGCGTGCGGCGCGCGGGAGTCGATCCAGCGGTGGTGCGGGAAGTGATCTGGGGCGCGGCGCGGCAGGCCGGCACGGGGCCGAACCTTGCGCGCCAGATCGGTTATCGCGCCGGGCTGCCCGAAACTGTTCCGGCCTTCACCGTCAATCAGGCGTGTGGTTCGGGACTCAAAGCGATCATCCTCGCGGCGCAGGAAATCGCGTTAGGGCGCGCCGGGGCGATTCTCGCGGGCGGCGTCGAGAATATGTCGCGCGTTCCATACTTCGCCGAAGGCGCGCGGTGGGGGATGAAGATGGGACATGCCGAACTCGTTGACGGCATGTACCGCGACGGCTTTCTCGATCCGCTCTCCGGTCTTTTGATGGGCGCAACCGCCGAGAACCTCGCGCGCCAGTACGAAATCTCGCGCGACGAACAAGACCAATTCGCTCTCCGCACGCAGCAGCGCGCCGCCCACGCTATCGACTCCGGCCGCTTCGACGCGGAGATCATCACCGTCGAAATCAAAGGCCGGCGCGGCGAGACGATTAACTTCATACGCGACGAACACCCGCGCGCCGACACGTCGCTAGAATCGCTCAGGAAACTGCCATCCGTCTTCGCCAAAGACGGCACGGTGACGGCCGGCAACTCGTCCGGCATCACCGACGGTGCGGCGGCCGTCATGGTCGTCAGCGAAGAAATGTTCAAGACTTTGGACGGCAGCGCAACGCCAGTTCGCCTTGTCGATTACGAGATCGCCGGTGTCGCGCCGGAAATCATGGGCATTGGTCCAGTCCCCGCCGTCCGCCGTTTGCTTGCACGGCAGCAACTCACGATGGACGACATTGATCTCATCGAACTCAACGAAGCCTTCGCCGCGCAGGTCATCGCCTGCGACCGTGAATTGCAGTTCGACCCCGAACGCCTTAACGTCAACGGCGGCGCGATTGCGTTAGGACATCCCATCGGCTGCACCGGCGTCCGCATCACCACCACGCTCCTGCACGAGATGCACAAACGCAACGCCCGGCGCGGCCTCGCTACTCTTTGCGTCAGCGGCGGCTTGGGCTTGGCGCTACTCGTCGAGCGGCTCTAAGTTGCATTAAACGATCCACGTGGCTGAAGTGCGGTGGGAAGGTGGCCGGCTTCGATTGGAGGATGACATGAATAAAGTGCTTGAGGCGACTTTCGATGGCGCTGTCTTTTGGCTTGCCGGGCCAATTGAATTAAAGCCATATAAGCCCGTCCGCCTGACCGTCGAAGCGGTGGAAGATTCCGCCACGCCGCCAGTCTCTTTTTTGGAAGTCGCGCGTTCGCTCAAACTGGAAGGCCCGGCTGACTGGTCGTCTCGCCTCGACGATTACCTGTACGGCCACCAAAGCGACGCTGATGAAGAGCCTCTTTCTTGACACGTCATATGCCATTGCGTTGTCGGCTGCTAACGACGCTCACCACG
>JACCRA010000674.1 GCA_013813825.1 Pyrinomonadaceae bacterium
TGGTTCGCGCGAGACGTTCGCCCTCCGCGTAGTGCTTCAGCGCGTAGAGCAGCATCACACGAATGTTATTAGGCGTCGGTTGCAGAAAGTAGCAGAAGAGATAGAGGTAATGCTTAACGTCGCGCAATCGCCCGGCTCCGGGAACCAAGCGCAATAGCGCGGGCAGACGCTCGACTAAGCGCAAATACTGCGTATGGCTCCCGCCTTTTTTTTCACGCCGGGCACGCGCCTGCTCGCCCATCCACGCTCCGACGCGACCGACTAGACGCTTCGCCATCCCGGCCTGACGGCGATCAGCAACTTCTTCATTATCAACTGGCGCGCGACCGAAGTTGAGCCGCCCCATCCGCGTCCGCCGCATCAACTCCGGTAGGCAGTTGATGACGACGACCGCCCGCTGCCGCGCCTCATGCTGATCCAGAATCGGCAGCAAGCGCGTCGCGTTCTCGCCGTCCGTGACATGAATCACAAAGACCACTTCCGACTGCCTTAAGTCGTTTTCGACTTCACGCCATTCGACCTCGTCGAGCGGCGCGCCCAAATTATGCGCCGCTACGCGCAGTCCGAGCGCATACCGCCGCTCGATCTCCCGCTCGGCTTGTTTGAGCGGCGAGAGCAAACTCGATCCGACGTAAAGGACAGTAATCAGCAACGGCTTACCTTCGAGAATTGATGAGTTGGTTTCAGTAACAATGCGTGGAGACGCTTTCGCTCAGGCGACGCCTTCGATTCGATCTTCCAGTCTGGTGAAGACCTCGCGCAGTCGTTCGATAATTCCTTCCTCGACTTCCCAGAAGCCACGCCCCTGCGCTTCGAGCAGGCGGGCGACGAGCGAGCGCGCCGAGTGCGGGTTCAAATCGCGCAGGCGCGCGAGCATCTGTTCGTCGAGCACGAACGTGTGCGCCACTTCGTCATACACCCAATTATCCACCGCGCCGGTCGTCGCGCTCCAACCGAAAGTGTTGGCGACGTGGCTTTCGATCTCCGCGACGCCTCGAAAGCCGTGCTTGAGCATTCCTTCATACCACTTCGGGTTCAAGGTTTTAGCGCGCGTCTCCAGCCTCACGGTCTCGCTCAGCGTGCGAACTTTCGCCTCACGGGCAGAGAGCGAGTCCGCGAGGTAAATGGCGGGCTGCGCTTGCGCCTGTTGCTCCACGGCTTTCGAGACGCCGCCCAGATACTCGAAATAATGATCGACATCGGTAATACCGATCTCAAACGAGTCCAGATTCTGGTACGTCGCCTCGACGCGCGCGAGTGCGCGCCGCATTGCGCGCGGGGCTTCGCGGCCTTCCAGCGCACGTCCCTCGCGGTCACGGCCGTAGGCAAAGCTCTTGCGCGTGACAAACAGATCGGCCAACGTGTCGTCGCCGTCCCACTGCGAGTCCATCACCATGAAATTGATATTGGTCCCGTAGTTGCCCGGCGCGTTCGAGAATATGCGAAGCGCAGCTTCGTCGAATTCGCAAGCCTCATCGTGCATCTGCCCTAGAATGTTGCCCCGCACGAAATTGACCTCCGGCGGCTCGTCGAGTTGCGCGATTCGGCGCACGGCCTTGTCGAGCAGATTCAACGTCGGCGCGAACAGATCGCGGAAGATGCCGGAAACGGTCATCACCACGTCGATGCGCGGGCGGCCGAGACGTTCCAGCGAAATCGGCTCAACGTCGAACACGCGCCCCATCGAGTCGCGCACGGGTCGCACGCCCAACAGCCACAAGGCTTGGGCGACGCCCTCGCCCTGCGTCTTGATGTTGTCCAATCCCCACAAGACCAACGCCATCGCCCGCGGGTAGCGATTGTGTTCGGCGCGGTGTCGTTCGAGCAAGAGTTCGACCATGCGTTCGGCACGGTCAAAGGCAAGGTCGGAGGGGACGGCGTAAGGGTTGATGGCGTGCGTGTTGCGACCCGTCGGCAGGATGCCGGGATTCTGCACGATGTCCGCGCCCGGCCCCGGTTCGATGTATTCGCCGCGTAGCGCACGCACCAAGCCGTCAAGTTCCCCATTGACTTGCAACTGTCCGTGAATCTTTTCCAAGAGGCGGAAGATCAACTCTGAATCCGCGACCGCGACGTTCGCCTCTCCGGCCAGCCACGTACACGCACGCTCACGACCTTCTCGCAGAAAACAAGCGATGGCCTCGCGCACGATTGCATCAACCCGCTCGCGCAAGCGAAGGCTGGCTTCGTGATCAGTTGAGTCAGGAGCGGAAGCGGAAGTTAATCCTTCCGCCACCAAAGCGGGCAGCGCGCGGGTGTTCGCCTCCGGGCGGTCGAACGAAGCGACCATCCGTAACAGATCAGCGCACGCCGTCTCGACCGGGGCGCGTCCGAAGACGTGCAGCCCGGTCGGGATCAATCGTTGCTCGATCTCAAGCA
>JACCRA010000686.1 GCA_013813825.1 Pyrinomonadaceae bacterium
ACTTTGTATTCGGGCTTCTTGTATTCCAGCACCTCGAAATAACTGCTCGCCGTGCCGTTGCCGGTATCGACCGCGATGTTGTAGCTGCCGAGCGGCGCTTCGTCGGGGATGTCCACCTCGCCGCTAAATGTACCGCGCGCCGAGAGCGTGACATTCTGCTCGTAAATTCGCGCGTTGTTCGGGTCTTCGACACTGACGGCGACGGAGCCGGACTCGGACTGATAGCCGCGCTCAAGTTGCCGGCGCAAGATGCCTTTGAAATAAACTTTCTGGTTGGGGCGATAGACGGGCCGGTCGGTGTAGATATAACTCGTCAGACTCTCGGCGTTTCTCTCGCTGCCACCGCCGCCGAAATAGAATGAATCGAGATCGTTGATCGCGAAGTGATTCTGCTCGCGCGCCGTGATGAAGAAGCGACTGTTGGTTTCTTCTCCGTCAGCGCCTTCGTCTTCCCCCGCGCCCTCTTCGCCGTCTTCGCCGCCCGTTGTCGTCGCGCTTGCGGGTTCGCGGACTTTGACGCGCAGCACGCCGTCGTTGTCCGTTTTGCCGTTAGCGACGGTTTGCTTGCCTTTGAGGACTTCAACCTCGACGCCCGCGCGCGGCGCGCCTGACTGGCGGTTGACGGCGTAGATTAGCAACTGCCCATCGCGCGAAGTCTTCTCGACCATCGCCAGATCAGTAACCATCACGACGCCGTAGGCACGCAAGTCGCCGCTGACAGCTTCGACCACATAGACGCCCGGCTGCTTTTTGCCGAGTGAGATCGATTGCCGGTCATATTCGTCTTCGAGCGGCGTCAACTTCTCGCGCCAACTGCTGTCCAACTGTTGCTCGTTTAAGAGCGGCACTTGCGCGTAGTCGGCGACGTTAAGGGGCGCGCGGCTGCTGACCACTTCTTTATCGACGGCGTCGCCATCGTCGCGGCGGAAGCGTTGGTTAAAGCCCTGCCGGGCGTCGCGCTTGAGTTGGCCGCGGACGTAGCGACGGGTGCGGTAGAAGAACCAGTTTTTGAAGGCGCGCACTTTTTCGAGGAACGTCAATTGGCGTTTGCGCCAATAGTTCTCGAAGATGCCTTCTTCGTTTTCACCGGCTTGGTGCGGGTCTTCAAGTTGCTTGAAAAATTGTGCCGGCTCATTGACGCGATAGACGCGAAAATCAAGCGTGTCGATGTCGCGGTAATTAACCCACATCCGCGCCCGCTCGTTGGTCCCGTAACTACGGTTGGTCTGCACCGAAAAGTAAGGCTTCGGTGGCCCGACATCCGGGTTGCGCTCGACCGGCTCCTCGGCCGCCGGCAACTCCCGCACGACGCCCGCCGCCAGCACCCGCAACCGCCAGTAAGTGAACGCGAAGACCCCGGCGATGATCGCGAGATAGATCAGGAGCGTGGTGATGATTTTTCGACTGTTCATAATTTCATGCCAGAGGTCAGAGGTCAGAGGTCAGAGGGTGTGATCAATAAGCTGAATGCTGAAATTCAAAGCTCAAGCTCCACTAGCAGAAACAACTGACCTCTGACCTCTGACCTCTGACTACTTATTTATTGCAACATCCTGAGCCGGTAGAAGCCTAAAAAGTGGCGATTATTCGTGATTGGCCGCCAGCGCGGATCAGGATGCTGATCCAGCACGGCGAACCGCACTTTCTTGATCGTGCCCTCGTCCATTGCCGATGCGCCGGTGTGATAAACCACCCAATCGCTCGCGCCCTCGCCCGCTTCGCGAGCCGGGCCGAGGAAGATCATGACGTGGTAGGGATACTTCCGCGCCCACGGCTGATGGTAGAAAAGCAGATCGCCGGGCCGCGCCTGCCGGCGGTCGCGTGAGACGAAGTCTGTGTTGTAGTCCTTCAGCGTGCGGGCATCGGCGAACTCCGCGAAGGTTTGATCGTCGAGGTCGGTTTCGCGGAACGCGCCGACGTGGGTGCGGAACAGCTTGTCGCCGAGCGTGGCGCGGATGGCCCCGGCGGCGCGCACGTCCGGCGCGATGGAGTCGTAGGCGTTTGCCCCCATCTTGCGAAACCAGAGGCGGTCGTGCGAGCGCAACGCCTCGCGCCAAGCGAAGCGCACCAGACCGGCGCAGTCGCGCTGCTCCGCGTTCCACGCCGCGCTCGTCTCGTAGAACTGCGTTTCGGCGATGCCGGTAAACCAACGTCGAAAATTCTCGCGGTCGTTGTGCGAGCGCAACTCGACGGCGTCGGGCAGCCCGTCGCGATCCGCGTCGATCTCGCCCACTGTCGCGGACAGCAGACGGCCGCGCGCGGAATCAACCGGAGGTTTCGCGCCGCCGTTGCTGGCGCGCGAAAGGCCGCAGCCCGCTTGCAGCACACAGGCGCAGATGATTCCAATGGTGATGTAACAGGAACGACGCACGAGTTAGGCGAATTTAACGGCTGTGCCGTCAAGCATCAGTCTCTTTCCCGATGGTTTCACGGGCGAATGCCCTGAGCGTGGATTGCGGACGCATCATACTCCGGCTCTCGCCTTTGGTCATCAAAATTTTCTAAGCGGTCAGCTATCAGCCATCAGCTTTCAGC
>JACCRA010000776.1 GCA_013813825.1 Pyrinomonadaceae bacterium
CCAGTTTCCTCGGCGGCGGCCCGAACGTCCCCGGCTTCGGCAATTTTCAGCAGAACAACAACCGCCTACTCTCGCTTCAGTTTGTGCGCGTCTTCTCGCCGACCGTCGTCAACGAAGCCCGCGTCGGCTACAGCTTTATTCGCGTCGATGCCTTCCCGCAACAGCCGACCAGCAGTTCCGCCGTCGGCATTACGCGCAGCAACGAAAGCACGTTTCCCGGTTTGCCGCTCATCAATATCGGTGGGGCGGGTGCCGTCACCATCGGCACTTCGCCGACGATTGACGTACTGGCGACCGCGCCTTCGACGACGCTCGCCGATACGCTCTCCATTACGGCGGGCAAACATCAGATTCGCACCGGCGCGGAATTTCGCTACAGCGAAAATAACTACACGCTCAACTTCTTCACGCGCGGGCAAATCAACTTCCTGACCTTCGACCAATTCCTTCAAGGCAACGCCTTCGTCTCCGTCTTCGGCAGCGGCATCGGCGACCGCAGTTTGCGCGCTCCCGATTACAATTTCTTCGTGCAGGACGATTTCAAAATCACGCCGAAACTCACGCTCAATCTCGGCTTGCGCTACGAACTCAACTCACCGGCGACCGACACGCGCGGACGCATCGCCACCTTCGACCCGACGCTCTACGACCCGCGCCAACTCGTCAACACCGGCAGCGGCTTCGTCCAAGCTGGAAACGCGACTTCCGAAATTGATTTGGCGAGCGTGCCGAACGTCGAAGACCGTGTGGTCAGAAGCAAAGACCCGAACAACTTCGCACCGCGCGTCGGTTTTGCCTATTCGCCGCTCGACTCGAATCGTCTCGTCTTTCGCGGCGGCTACGGCATCTTCTATTCGCGCACGTCGTTTCAATACATCACCCTCAACGTCATCGCGCCCCCGACCTTCGTTTTCGGTTCGCGCGTCGCCGGGGTCGGCATTGACGCGGGAAGGTCTATTCCCGTTGCCAATCCGTTCTTCCCCGCACCCGCGCAAAGTCAGTTCCCGACTTTCGTCCCCGGAGTCGCGCTTTCGGGAGGCTTCTTCGACCGCAACATCCGCACGCCTTATATTCAACAATACAACGCGAGCGTGCAGTACGAACTCTTCCGCAACTACCTTGTCGAAGCTGCTTACGTCGGCTCGCACGGCGTCAATCTCTTCCGTCAAATCGCCATCAATCAACCCGGTCTTGCCAGCCCGCAGAATCCGGTTATCAACCGGGTGACGGGCGCAGTGATTACGACTAACACGCCCGGCAACGCCGCCCTGCGCGCTCCGTTTCAGGGCGCGGGCATCAACAACTTTTTCCAAAACCAATCGACCGCCCAATCGACCTACCATTCACTGCAAACAAGTCTGACCAAACGCTTCTCCAATGGCTTGTCGTTCCTCGCGTCATACACCTTTGCGAAATCCATTGATAACGCATCGGGGCAGGGCGGCGGGGCCGGGACGGGCGGCGTCATCAATCCGGGCGCGGTCGGCGAGTCTTCGCCGGTTCTCGGCAACCAATTCGACAACCGCGCTAATCGCGGCGTCTCGGACTTCGACCGCACGCACCGCTTCGTTCTCAGTGGTATCTACGCCTTGCCAACGCCCGCCTTCGCACGCGATTCCGCCATCGGTCGCGCGCTGCTCGGCGGCTTCCAATTGGGCACGATCATCACGGCGCAATCGGGGTTGCCGATTGACATCGTGGATGGCGGTTCAGCTTCGTTATACGGCTTAAACTTGCCGACGCTTTCGCGTCCGAGCTTCGCCCCCGGCGCGACGATTGAAACGGCGCGCACCAACATACCCGCCGGTCTCTTCTTCAACCCGGCGGCGTTCGTGCGTCCTCGCTTGCTGGGCGGGCAAGTCATTCCCAGTTCGGGCGGGGCGGCGGTGACAGATGCCTCGTGTTCATTGCCCAACATCGTCTGCACCGACTTCGGCAACGTCGGGCGCAATGTTCTACGCGGTCCGCGCCAGACGAATGTTGACTTCTCCGTCTTCAAACGCTTCCCCATCGGCGAGACGCGCAATGTCGAATTCCGCTCAGAGTTCTTCAACCTCTTCAACCAAGTCAACTTCGCCAACCCGATCAGCGACTTGAACGCCGGTCCCGCGTCGTTCGGACGCATCATCTCAACGAGCAACAATCCGCGCATCATTCAATTCGCGCTGAAGCTCAACTTCTGACATGTGACAAGCGAAGACAAGTAATACCTTGTCTTCGCTTGTCACTCCTTTGAGGCTCAAGATGTTCGTCAGAGATTGGCTGGCGCGGCGCGCGGTGCTCTCGCGGGATAAGGTGGCGGTCATCGATTTGACGACCGGCGCGGAGCTGACTTACCGCCAGTTTGACGAGCGCGCGACGCGGCTCGCCAATTACTTGCGCGCGACTGCCGGAGTGCGAAGCGGCGATGGCGTCGCGGTACTTTCGACGAACCGCGCCGGCATTCTCGAAGCCTTCTTCGCCGCCGCCAAACTGACGGCCGTGCTCGCCCCGCTTAACTACCGGCTGACGGCCAGCGAACTCGCATACATTCTCGGTGATTGCCAACCGAAATTGTTGCTTTACGAAAAAGCGTTCGCGGACGTGGTGCGGGAACTTTGCCGGCGCGGCGTCGTTCGCCATGCGCTCGCGTTTGACGATGATGACGGCGCGGCGGGCGTCTGTTACGAACACGCGCTCGCGGATGCAAGTTCAACGCAGATCGAGGTTGAAGCCTTCGATCCTGAAATGCCCGCGCTGCTCATTTACACTTCGGGCACGACCGGACACCCGAAGGGAGCTATCCTCTCGCACCGGATGCTGGCGTGGAATTCCATCAACACGAATCTCTCGTGGGACATCGTTTCGACTGACATCACGACCGTCCACGCCCCGCTGTTTCATACCGGTGGCTTCAACGTGCTCACGCTGCCGCTGCTCCACATCGGGGCAAGCGTCTGTGTGATGCCGGCGTTTGACGCGGCGCGCGTGCTTGAAATCATCGAGCGCCACCGCTGCACCATCTTCTTCGGCGTCCCGACGATGTTTCAGATGATGCTCGAATCGCCGCGCTTCGCGACGACGGATTTCAGTTCCGTGCGTTATTTCATCTCCGGCGGCGCGCCGTGTCCCGTGCCGCTCATCGAAGCCTACCAGCGGCGCGGCGTCTCGTTCGTGCAGGGCTACGGCCTGACGGAAGTCGGCCCCAACTGTTTCAAGCTCGGACTCGAAGACGCCGTCCGCAAAGCCGGCTCCATCGGCTTTCCGATGATGCACAGCGCGGCGCGCATCGTTGACTCCGAGGGCGGGGATGTCGCGTCGAATGAGGTGGGCGAATTATTGTTGCGCGGCGGTCACGTCTGCTCCGGTTACTGGCGCAACGAAAAGGCGACGGCGGCGGCGCTGCGCGACGGATGGTTTCACACCGGCGACCTCGCGCGGAGGGATGAAGAAGGTTATTACTACATCGCCGGGCGTGCCAAAGACATGATCATCTCCGGCGGCGAAAACATTTATCCGGCTGAAGTCGAAGCCGTGCTCCACGCGCATCCGGCCGTCGCCGCCGCCGCGCTCGTCGGTATCCCCGACGCGAAGTGGGGCGAAGTCCCAATCGCGGTCATCATCAAACGCGACGCCGCAATGGTGACGCCCGCCGAAATCATCGAGTTTTGCGCGACCCGTTTGGCGCGCTATAAACTGCCGAAGCGGATTCTCTTCGTCGAAGAGTTCCCGCTCTCGGCATCAGGCAAGGTGCTTAAGCGAACACTCAAGGAGTCTGTCGAGAAAAATTTGGCTGCTGCTCCGTCGTAAACTGAACCACGCAAGATCGGCACACAGGCCGCGCTAGAACGTAGAGGCTGCGGCTTGTCCTAGCCCAGATCGGCGCCGCGTCGATCTCCGCAGGTTAACTTAGCTCCAACGTCAAATATCGCGCTTTTGCGCGATGGGCTGGGATAGATAAGCCGCAGCCCTACAAATATCCCCGTGCCTTATGCTTCGATTTAGCGGCAAGCTGAAGCGGAGAGTTTGAATATGAAACATTTCCTGACGTTGAGTCTCGCGCTAACGGCGATGCTGCTAAACACAGTCGCGGCGCGTGCCGGAAGTTGGGCGCAGGGCAGCATCACCAACGCGGCGGGGACGCGCAGCTACAAACTGTGGATTCCCGACCGTTACAACAAAAAGACGGCTGTGCCGCTCGTGCTGATGCTCCACGGCTGCACGCAGACGCCCGACGACTTCGCCGCCGGGGCGCGGATGAACGAGGTCGCGGACGCACACAATTTTCTCGTCGCTTACCC
>JACCRA010000792.1 GCA_013813825.1 Pyrinomonadaceae bacterium
CCGCGTTCGACGCGCACGTTCTCCCACAAGACTGCGGCAGACACTTGAGCGCCATCTTCGATCACCGAGCCTTCACCCATCTCGACATCCCGCCCTTCCTGACGTAAAAGCGTCAGGCTCGTCTCAAGATAACGCTGAATGGTGGACAGTTCGTACCACATGCCACCGGCTACGTGCGCGGCTATTCGTTCTCCGCGCATGATGGCTTGCGGGTAAACATCCGTCGTGGAATGCGAGAAGACGCCGCGCGGAATGTAAGAGAAAATGCGCGGCTCAAGAATTTGAATCCCGGTAAACATCAACGGTACGTCCGGTTCCAAAGAGTTGTCAGGTTCTGTACCCGTCATCTTCAATGAAGCGTACAAGACGCTTCCGGCGCTATCAGACGTCGATGAGTTGACGGGATAACTTCCGAAACCTCGAACCAATCCGTCGCGGACTTCGACGGTGCTATATCGCTCGCGCTTCGGGTTCGGCAATAAGACGAGAGTGGCAAGCGCGCCGGTGTGCCGGTGCGTGTCGAGTGCCGCCGCCAGATCGATGTTGGTGGCGATCTTGCCGTTGATGAGAACGAATGTTTGGTCGTCGAAGAAGTGGCGCGCGTTGTCGAGCGCGCCGCTGGTGCCGAGGATGAGCGGCTCCTCGACGTAGCTCAGACGCACACCGAAACGGCTCCCATCGCCGAGGGCACGCCTCACGGATTCAGCCTCGTGATGCAGGTTGACGATCACCTCGCGGCAATCGTAGCGCGCCAGATATTCGGCGACATATCCGACGAGCGGACGATTCATGAAAGGGATGGCGGGCTTGGCGCGGTCGGCGGTCAGCGGCCAGAGGCGGGTGCCGTAGCCGGCGGCAAGGATCATCGCGCGCATAAATCAGGAGTAGTTTTTAGGACGCTCAAGGAAGAGCGAAGCATTGGCGGCACGCCGCGCCATCATTTCAAGAAGCCTGCGCGGCATCGCGGATCGTCAGATCGAAAGTGCCCGGCGCGACTTTCCGAAACCGCCGGTTGCGATTGAGCGAGACGGCAACGCTGATCGTTGGATTGTGGCCGGTGAACTGGAAGCCGCCTTCCACCAAGCGATTGTAAATTTCGTTGACATGCAGCGGCCCCGCCCCCTCACGCAGGATCATGGCGGTCGCCTGTGGAATCGTCCGATCATAAAAGCGGTCGCTGCTCACTTCAATTTCGGAGTGGAGCCGAGGCAACTGTGGACGCGGCGCACTGGGGTAGGCACGTTGCGGCGACGAGGGTTTCACTTCGTCGCGACGCAGGGCGACTTCGATCTCGGCGTCTGACGGAGTTGAAGACGATGGCGCGGAGTGCAGCACCGAAGAGAGGATGCGTAACATCGCCGTTTCCGTCTGATTGGCGATGGCATCCAGTTCGGACAACTCGGTGCGGAGCTTTTCGGCTTCGAGTTCAACATCGGAGAGGCGTTGAGCCAGCCGGTTGCGCGTCGCGCGCGTCTGCCGCAGATTCTGCTCAAACGTCGCTAGAATATTATCTTCAGGCATAAGATTCCTCTCGGAGATTTCAAAATAGACCGCGGTTTAGCAAATCAAATCACGACTGCTCAACTCTCCCGCTCAAGAATGAATGTCGGCAAAGAACTCAAGGCGTCACGATATTTCGAAGGGGACAATACGTTTAAGGCATCGCGCGCGGCGGTGGCGTATTCGACGGCCGCGGCGCGGGCTTGCTTGAGAGCGCCAGTCGCCTCGGCGGCCCTGAGCAAAGAGGCGCGCGTAATTTTATCGTAATTGCCGGCGCGCATGATGGCCTGAGCTTCGGCGCGCCGCGACGGCTCCTGTTCGAGCAGGAGGAGGAGCGGCAGCGTCAGCTTGCCTTCAAGCAAATCGGCGCCGGCAGCCTTGCCGAGCACATCTTCGGTAGCGGTGAAGTCGAGTAGATCATCGACGAGTTGGAAAGCGGCGCCGAGATTCAACCCGTAGTCGCGTAGCGCGCGCCGCGCCTCCTCGCCGGCTGTAGCACCAAGCAAGGCACCAATTTCGCAACAGGCGCTAAAGAGGTAAGCCGTCTTTCGCAACAGGATGTCGAAGTACTGTTCCTCGGTCACGTCGGCGCGTCCGAGCATCGTCAATTGCAGCAACTCGCCTTCCGTCATTTTCCTCGTCACGGTGGTCAGGATGTCGAGGATCGGCAGCGAGCGTTCGGCAAGACTGGTTTCAAAAGCCGACATGTACAGCCAGTCGCCCATCAAGACGGCAGTCTGGTTGCCGAAGCGGCTGTTGATCGAGGCGTGGCTGCGGCGCGTCCCGGCGTTGTCGATGATGTCGTCGTGGACGAGTGTGGCGGTGTGGAGCATTTCCATTACGGCCGCCATGCGAATCGCGTTATGTCGCGCGCCGTCGCCGCCGGCCGCGTAGGTCGCGAGCACTGTCAGCGCCGGGCGCACGCGCTTTCCGCCGGAAGCGCGCAAGTAATCGCCGATGTAAGAGATAACCTGAATGTTGGACCGCGCCTGCCGCTCGAACTCCTGCTCAATGAGTTTGAGTTCCGGCGCGATGAGACTGAAAACGCGTGCCGCCGTCAACTGCGGCGACTCAATCTCTGCCAGATGACCGGAAGTAATCATATACGAGAAATCAGAGGTCAGAGGTCAGAGATCAGAGGTCAGTGAGAAACCGTCTTTACTGACCTCTGACCTCTGACCTCTGACCTCTCTAGTTTGATCGATAGTTGGTGAACTGCATGTTGATATTAAAATCTTTGGCTTTGAGTTGGGCGATCACTTCCTGCAAGGTGTCGCGGTCGCGGCCGGTGACGCGGACGACATCGCCTTGAATCGCGGCCTGCACTTTAACTTTAGTGTCTTTGATGAATTTGACGATCTCTTTCGCCTTGTCTGAAGGAATGCCCTGTTGTATAGCGGCGTGCTGACGCACGGTGCCACCCGCCGCCGGCTCGACGCGCCCATAAGTGAGGGCTTTGAGCGGGACGCCGCGCCGCACCAGTTTCTGTTGCAGAATGTCGTTCATGTTCCGCAGGCGCGTCTCATCCTCGGCGGTGAGGATCAATTCGTCCTTCTCCGCAATCACCTCGGCCTTGCTGCCTTTGAAGTCGAAACGCTGGCGGACTTCCTTCATCGTCTGATCGAGCGCGTTGTTGATTTCGGCGCGATCAATTTGAGAAACGATGTCGAATGAGTTCTGTTGAGCCATGAAAGAGAGTGTACTTTGATTGTTTATTTGATGTCGCGCGGCTTGTGACACACATCGCGACCTCGCGGAAATCGCACTCCTTGACGCCCATCTTTATAACATTAACCGGCAAGCTAAGAAAGTTCCTCCGCGTGGGTCATCACCCGTGAATTGGCAATCGCATCGTGACGTGGGTCCCTTCGCCCTGCTCGTGGTGCAGTTCAAGGTGCCCGCCGTGTTGTTCGACGATGGCTTTCGTGAGGCGTAAACCGATGCGTTGACTCGTCGAGCGCCGTTCGCCGTTTGCATCAAATGTTTTTTCGTCACTGCCCGCGCCGTCGTCGGCGATTTCGATGAGGAGGTGACTGTCTTCCTCTCCAATGCGGGCGCGCAAGCCGATCCGGCCGCCGCGCTCAGGCAGTGCGGCGAGGGCGCTGCGGACAAGTTCGCCGACGGCTTGGCGCAGTTTCAGACGATCAACCGTGGCGAACTCGACTTCCGGCGCGACGCTGAGATCAAAGCTAACTCCGCGCGCGGCAAAATCTTCGTGGAAGCGGAGCATCACTTCGTAGAGCAACGCGCGAATGTCGGTGCGCGCGAGGTTCAAGTCGAGCGGGAAGCCGAATTCAGTGACCCGCGCGACGGATTGCGCCAACTCTTCGATCTTGGCGACGAGTGATTGTCTGGCATCAGTGGTGTCGCCGTCGTCGCTCTTGCCGTCGGTCGCATCAGTAGCGAAACGGAGGATGCGGGCGCGGAGTTGAGCGACGAGCGTGTGCAGTGTTAAGTGGGAAGCAGTCGTGGTCTCGTCGCCGGCAACGTCTTCCTCATTACCTGTCCTCGTCCCTATCTGCTCACGACGAGCGATCTGCTCGACGAGGCGGTTGTACTCACGGTTGACGGCTCCGAACTCGTCCTCCCGGTCGTCGTCGAGCCGTTTTGAGAAATCGCCCCGGGACGCATCTTGAAGCGACGCTTCGAGTTCGCGCAACGGGGCGAAGAGATCGGAGGCGAGGTAAGCGGCGAGCAGCAGGACGAGCGAAGTCGCGCCGAACGCGGCGACGGAGAGCACGGCTTGCGCCGTGCGCTTCGTGCGCGTGTTGCCATCACGAATCACCTGCCGCTTGCGTTGGTCGGAAGCGACGGCTTCCTCGGTCGCGATGTTGAACGCCTCGAAGTCTTTGTCTTCGAGTTGCCCTTCCATTAGTTGGAAAGCTTCATCGCGGCGATTCGCTTCGACGAGGCTGAAGGTTCGCCCCGCATCTTCAACCAGAACGTCGTAAGCCGCGCGCACGCGCCGCACTTCCTCACGCTCCTCATCGCTATCCGCGAGTTGCGCCCAGCGCCGGAAATCTTCTTCAGCCGGTTGTAGATATTCGTCGAACTCCGCGCGCGAATCGGGGTCGTCGCCCGTCACGGCGTCCGCCACCTCCTTGAACGCGCGAAAGGTCGAGGCGCGCACACGCTGCAACAAGAGGCTGCGCTGGTAGTGATTTTCGAGGAGCGCGTTCGTTGTGTTCCACTGCGAAATCACCCAGAACGTAATCCCCGTCGTCAGCAACACGAGCACCGCGAGCGCACCGAAGGCGGTCAACAACTTCCGTCTTAAATTCATAACGCGAGTCCGATCCATTGCCAGTAGCCGTAATAGAAAACCACCATCAGCACGAGATGAACGATGAGTAATACCGCGCTCAAGCGCAACAAGTCCGCCGGTTGAAATGTTTCGCCTTCGAGTTCCTGAAACATCAAGAGAGCTTTCGAGCTGACCGGGAACGTCAGGCAGTAATTCATCCCGACGGTGCCGATGAACATGACCGCCGTCGGGTTCAGTTCAAGGCTGTTCCCCAAGTAGAGCAGCGCGGGCACGAGCGCGGCGGCGCGCGCCGAGTGCGAAGTCATGTAGATGTGCGAGGTCAGGACGATGAAGGCGAGCGCGAGCAGCATCAACAGCCGCGACTCCGCGCCGGCAATGCCGCTGACGGCGAAGACGCCTTCGATGATCCACTGCGCCGCGCCGGTCTCAATCAACGCCTGACCGAGCACCAGCGCCGCGCCGACGAAGATCACGAGATTCCACGACACCGCCTTCAATCCGTCCTTCCACGCCAAGACGCCGAACTTCGGCAAGGTCAGAACGAGCGCGCCGACCATCGTCACGGTCGCGATTTCGATGCCGTGCCAACCTTCCGTGAGCCACAGCGCCATCATCACACCGGCGACGCCGAGAGTCTTCTTCTCCGCCGTCAGCAAGGGCTGCTGTTTTTCGCCGCGTGGAATTTCAAGCTGACGGTCGCGCCGTTCGGCATTGAGAAACAGGCGAAGTATCACCCAGCACGAAACCGCACTCGCCGCGATGCCGAACGGCACGCCGTAGAACGCCCACTTCGCGAACGAGATGCGCGTGCCGGCGACTTGATGCAACAGATCGTTGGCGATGAGGTGCGAACCGGCGCCAATGATCGAGACGATGGTGGCAACGAGGATGACGGTCGGGATCAGCAACGCGAGGGCGCGCGTGATGCGCGGATCATCGGCGGCATCCGCGATGCTGTTGAAGACGGGAATGGTGATCGCCGCGCGCCCGGACGTAGAAGGGATAAAGAACGTGAGCGGCACGAGCACTGCGGTCAACAGCCAGAAGATGCC
>JACCRA010000795.1 GCA_013813825.1 Pyrinomonadaceae bacterium
CTTCACAAGATGCAACGAATATACAAACCCGTCGAGTGTACTCTAAAATGTATCGAGCAAAAGATTGTGAACAAAAAGCTGAACGGGATGGGCGGGTGATGATGAAATTCACACGGTCGTTCACGAATCATCTGGTAATTATCAGTAACTTCCGGTGAATCTGGAGCGGCGTGAGAGAACACGCGAAGGAGGCAAGAGAAATAATGGAAGCGACAGAAGCGACGAGAGTGACAGTGGATGAAGTCCGTGAGCGTATGACGCGCGGCGAGCAATTCACTTTTGTTGACACGCGCAACCCGAAGGCGTGGGGCGAGTCCGACCAGAAGCTGCCAGGAGCAATCCGCATCCCCGCCGACGAAGTGGCGCAGCACCTTGATGAAGTGCCGCATGACCGCGCCGTCATCACCTACTGCACTTGACCGCACGAAGCGTCAAGCGCCCGTGTGGCGCAAGAACTGACGGAGCAAGGATGGAAGAACATTCATCCACTCTACGGCGGCTTCGATGAGTGGGTGAAAGCAGGCGCGCCGACCGAAGCGAAGTAATCGCCGGAAGTTTTCCATCAAGCAGTTCAGGGATGAACCGGAGTGCCTTTAATGATAGTGCCGCCGAGCGAACTGCCGCCGAGTGAAGCGCCGCCTGAAACGGAGCGCGACCCGCGCTTCCGGCGATAGTGGGGTTCCTACAACCCTCCTTACGTCGATTGCGGCTTTCTGTGGACGGCACTGCTGCTACTCTCATCTACTTTTTGCTGTCATGGTTCTTTCCGTCGCTCATTCCGAGCGCGTACTGAGCCATCGTATCAGGAGGGAATGGGTGCGGGCGGTTACATTCAAGCATCGACGTGTTACGGTAATGTGATGCGCGTTTGAGATGAGAAGAAACTCAATTAGCGGCTGGCACTTAACGTCAACGCCAATCGTCTCAAGGTTGAAAATGAAATTGCGCGCAATCCATATAAAAGATTGCGCGCAGTTTCTAACTTTAAGGGAAGTTAATCTTCAGCCGACGACCCGGCTGGATACCTCAATCGCCGGTGAACACTTTACGAAACCTGCCCGCGCGATAGACATAGACCCAACTCGACTTCTCGAAGTTATTGACTTCGATGGTGTCGTTGCCGAGTCTCACGCGCCGCCTCGCTTCGTAATCATAAACCGTGTCACCCCTTCGCCTGCCTGTCAGATACAGCCCGGTTCCCTCTTGATTGGGATTGCAAGGGATTGTCTCCAATTTACGCACGATGAATGCCCTGCCCCTTTGATCCCTCAACAACACGGCAATTGTCTGCCGGCGGTTAACGGCGCTGCTGTGCCGCAGATTGACGGCGTAATCCTCGCGCCCATTGCCGTCGAAGTCGCCAGTGATGATTTGCGAGGGTACTGCTTCCGATCTGTTTGCGAGAAACTGTTTCACCTCATCGCTCACTTCGGCGACGCGCCATTCGAGAAAGTTAGCGTCCAAAGCTCTCCGCGCGGCTGGCGGTAAATCGGTCGCTCCATCGTTCGCGCTCCGCGCGCCGCCTTCGGCGATGACGATCTCGCCCGCCGCCACCCGCACCGGATAAGACATGAGCGCGGGTCCGGCGAAGGTCGCGCGCACCTGAATACCGACGCGCAAATCATCAAACGTCGCCGTCCGCCGCCCGCCGCCGTCTTCCCTGAACAAGCGCGTCCCGGTCGTCACGCTGACGCTCGCCTTGTCATACGCAGTGCCTCTTTTGCTCTCATCTTCGATCAGCACGGTTCCGATCAGATTTCGATTGGAGTTGTCGGCGGGCGCAGGCGTAACTCGCATGATCTCGCCCTCGATGCCCGCCGTTCGCGGCGCTTCGGATTGAGCGAAAACGGAGACGGGACAGATGGGGAAAAGGAGAGCGACGAAGATAACAATTAAGCGCAAGAGGGGAGAAGCCGTGAAAGGAAAATCTGATTGACCAGTTGTCATAACTTGTTCACTCCTGCACGCTGGAAGTCGGAAGAGGGATAGGCTCTGGCTGTGGCGGGACAGGTTCGGGCGGGAGAGGCTCTGGCAATGGATCGGGCGGCGTCGGTATCTGCGGCGGTGGCATCGGGTCTGGGACGGCGGTAGGTATGGGCAATTTTATCGCCAGCGCCGTCTTTTCGATTACGCTTCCGCTTTTTATCATCATGGATTCATTCTCCTTGCCTGCGCTCTTTGCCCGCTCTGCTTCGTACCGCGCGCTGTGTACGGCAGCTTGTAAAGCGCGAAGCGGTGTTCTACGAAAATAGTTTCGTCACTCCTCGCTGATCTCAACGTCGTGCCGCTTCGCCGCGCGCCGGATGCGTTCTTTAATCGTCTTCACTTCTTCCGCGTTGTACTTGGCGGCGTTGTCCTGGTGGTTAATGTAACTCCACGCAGCCCTGACGTGTTCCGGTGAATCAATCGGGTATTTCTTGTTTGTAGGGTCGGCGAATTCCACGTCGCCATACTCGTGTTCGCCGCGCTCCGGGTTCACATCTTCGCGTCGTTTGATTCGGTCGCTCACGTTCGCCCTCTTTCTCGATTGTATCAATCAGCAAAAAAGATTGAGCGCGTCACGCCAAAGCATTGATGTGACGCGCTCATCGGCACTCATCCTTCATCGGTTCATGTTGCGATTCATGTTTGAGTTCATGTTGGCATTGGTATTCATGTTTCCGCCCGGCTCACCCGCGCCTGTGCCGACTTCATCCGTGACGACTGAGAAGCGAGATTGTTGTACGAATCGCTTCAGCAACTCAGCAACTTCAAAACTTAAAGCCATTTCCGTCTCCTTGTTATTTGCGTCAAAGCTACCAGACATTCCCCCGACGGATAAAGACCACGAAGGTTCGTTCTTGTCGAGAGAAAAGTTTATGATGTCCGCCGCCACCGATAAACAACGCTCGACCATATCACCCGGAAAGGATGTTAAGCCATGCGGATCGTCATGATTATTAGCACGGTTTTTTCGCTGATAACGGCTGGCTGCGCGGGGAGCGCGCCGAACACTGCGAATGCACCCACGATGAGAGCCACGCCGCGACCCGACACAGTCGCCATGCTGCTCGCAGTGCGCGAAGGCAAGCCCGACACGGTGCGGACATTGATCGCTTCGGGCGCAGAACTGAACGCCCGCGACGAGGCGGGCAACACGGCGCTCATCGAAGCCGCGCGCTTCGGTCATGAAGACATCGCGCGTGAGTTGATCGCCACCCGCGCCGACGTTACGCCCGTTAACAACGCCGGTGAAACAGCCTTGTCGGTGGCACTTCGCAACGGGCATGAGGACATCGCCTTGATGCTTCGTCAAGCCGGAGCGCAAAGGTAAGATCAATCGAACAAAGAACGTGAGGTGACAGTTATGATTGATGCCGGAGACGCGGATAAATACACGCTCGACTATTACACGACGATCAACCCCGACATGAACGAGCCGCCGTTTAAGTACCGCACCAACTACCTCGCCGACGCTTTAACGGAAGCGCGGCGCATTCAAGAGGGCGGCGGCTGTCCTCTTCAAATTACTCAGGCGAACGCCACGACCTTGAACCGCGAAGAATTGCTCGGCGCCCTTGCCCGATTGAACGCGCTTGAGCGCGAACAGACGGGACGTTCGCCGCAGGAGTTGGCGGAACAGGTTATTCAAGAAATGGATAAGTAGCCGAATGTCGTGAGTCCGGCTGAAGTCGGTTGAGACGATGACAAAAGCACATGCTCGCCATGAAAAGCATAGCCTTACCTGACATAGCAAAATTCTACAAGGAGAAAAACCGATGGGCATCATGGACAAAATACTCGGTCGCGATGAAGAGCCGGAACAGCAGCGAAGGACGATGGCGGGCGGTACTTCATCGGGCAATCAAGCAGTTGAAAAATCTGCCGACGAGCAGGCTTTGGAGCGTTACCGCTATATGCTGCAAACCGCCCCGCCCGAGACAATCGAGCAGGCGCACGCTGAAGCGTTCGCCAAATTGACGCCGGAACAGCGACAGATGGTCTTGCAACAACTGACCCAATCCGTCCCGGAAACCGAACGTGCGGCGGCGAAAGACGACCCACAGTCGCTCGCGCGCATGGCGACGCGCGCCGAAGTTCGTCAACCCGGCACGATGGAGCGGACGTTCAGCAGCATGGGTGGCGGTATGGGCATGGGCGGAATGATGGCGGGCAGCTTCCTGTCGAGCATCGCGGGCGTCGTGGTGGGAAGTGCCATCGCACAATCGTTCTTCGGCGGCTCCGGCTTCTTCGGCGGCGGTGACGGCGATAACGACGCGAGCGCGAATGATAATCAAAACGCGGGCGATGAAACAGCGGCAGACACCGGCGGCGAGATGGATGCGGGTGACATGGGCGGCGATGTGGGCGGAGATTTCGGCGGTTTCGACATCTAAAAAGCGTTTAGCTCTGACTGTGTCGCGCGTCGCTTGCCGTGAAGTGTCGTTGATATGAAACGGTTTCTTCGATCAATTGACGCGCGGCAATCGTCTCTGTTTCCAATGGCGAGTTGATGGCACGAAGCGTTTTCAGACTCAAACCCGCGCGTATCTGATTGTTATGCTCGGCGTCGTGGTGGCGACCGCGACGGGAACCGTGCGCGAGAGCATAAGCATGATGATCATTGCACTCGCGTTGCTGCTAGATATTGGAGACGGTTCAGAAAAGGCACACCCGCAAGACGAGTAAGTAATAGCCTGTGAAGATCTAACGGCCACGGGATGCGTAAAGGCCAGTTGAAGGTCTGCGACGTTCTTTATCAGAAAACCTATGCGCTGGGCGAGACCGAATGCGTTACATCCTTTTCTGAGTTGGGAAGGCTATCCGGCCTAAAAATGCGCCAATGTTTCAACATTATCGCCCAATTAGAAGCCCTAAAATTCGTCCAACGGGCTAAATCTGAAGCCACCTCGAATAAGAAGGACCAAGGCTCTATTATTCGTTTCCTCCCCTTCCCCAAAAGCTAGCCGAATTTCTTTACTTTTAGTACCTTCCTTACCCTCTCCTTCGTTTTCTACCCTGTTTTATCGATTCTATAGCGGTTCTCACTTGCGTGCGACTGAGTAACCACAATGTTTGAACCAGCCTTGCATGTCGGCTATGGTCACGAGCTTGATAGGTTGCCAATGACTTTTCCAGTTCGTCGCGCGTGCGGGCTTTAGCCGCACGC
>JACCRA010000796.1 GCA_013813825.1 Pyrinomonadaceae bacterium
GGGAGCCAACAGCGCAGTGTGTACGCTGTTGGCTCCCCACATGTTACCGGATCGAGTTGGCCGCGCTACCCTACTGACCGATGATAACGGGGCCGGAAGGAGCGCGCAGTGTCATCGCGCGATTGAAGGTTCTCCTGTCATTGTATGTCCCGGCCACAATGCTCACGGTGCCGCCGGTGGGCACGGCATCGACTCCATTGCTCACGGTGGCGAAGGGCTGAAAGATGTTGCCGTTTCTCGCCCCGCTCGTCAGGTTTGGATAAGCCGCGTTATCCACATGAACGGTGTTCGGGCCGAGGTAGTTTTGCAACCGAGTCTCTAGCGCATCGTGTTCGAATGATGTGCCACTGTTACTTCCGCCGGTACTCGTGCATCCGGCGTTGGTGTGAATCCCGATGCTGAAGCCGTTGCTTTCCCAGATGATAGGGCTGCCGGAATTTGCGCCAGTGGTATCCACTTGATAAGTGTGCGAAAAGTCGGTGCCGTTGTTGTTCTCTCCCGCATACGTGCCGGAGTGGGTTTGCAGCGTCCGTGTTTGAGCGTTCTCGCCTCCGGTCGTGCCGGTAGGAGTGTTGTCCAAACCGTAGCCAGTCACCCGGACGATGTTGTTCGTGGCCGGCGCTTCTCGCGTCATCCTGAAGAACGCGCCTTGCGCCTGATGCGGCAGCAGGCCGGTGTTGGAGTTGGGATTGGGTGCGAAAACGGCCCAATCTTTACCCAAGCCTTGTCCCTGCCCATCAAACCTCCAGACGACATTGTTAATCGGGTATTGGTTGTTCGGGTTGGCAAAGACAGTCGTGCCGTTAGCCTGCGAGGCGGGCACGCTGAATTCCACGACGCCGTTGAGGAACGTCGCATCCGCCGTCCCGTCCGGGAGTCCCGGGCCGGGGCCATCCGGGTCGAAATCCACGCAATGCCCGGCGGTGAGCAACGCGCCGTTGGAAACCAGCCAAGCCGTGCAGAAAGGGTTGGAAGCATTCGTTGGTGGTGTAGTATCCGTCGCGTCATTGCTGAACTGATTGATCCGCCCAACGCGCGCGTCGTTCGAGGCCACGCGGTCGTCGTTAGCGCCGCAAATCGTTTGGGGCGTAGGCGCATTATCCACTCTGGCGATCTCCCCGACCGTGAGTTCTTCAATTCGGACGAAGACTCCTTCTTCTCCGGGCGCGGCGTGCAGTTCAACTTCGACGGCATCCCCGTTGAAGAAAGCGGAATTCCGCCGCCACTCCGCCAGCGATTTAGCGTCAAGCCGCTGCCGCCCGCCGTCGAGCAGCGAAGTGATCGTGAAATAGCTTTGCCGGTCTAGCTTGTAGTCGCTGATGTGGAGCCGCAACCACGGCGCATCAGGAATTTGGACGACATGGCGTAGCGTTGCGGCTTTGCCGTCCGCCGCGACCGTGCGCGCGCCCAACTCCAAGACATATGCCTGCTTGCGAGCCAGCGGCCTGACTTGCCCGGTTTGCGCCGAGGCCGTGACGACTCCGCCGGCCAGTAAAGCGACCAGCAATAAATGTAAACTCTGACGCATAATTGTGTCCTCCTATTTCTTTTGATTCGCCTTACTGAAGCGTGACGAGAACTAGGACCAATCCCTTGCCTGACTTCAGACTGGTCATCGCTTTGCCGATGATCGCGCCCTGCGCGCGTGAGTGGTTCGCGACCCGCATCGCGTGGCCGGGCGTCGCCGAAGTAGTCAGCATATCGCCGGGCTTAATCGCTCCGCGTGTAGCGTCGGCCCACACATAGACGCGACCCGTCAGCGCCACCGGATGCTTCCCGTTGGCGATAGAGCCTTCTTGGCCCATCACCATGCCGGGCTTGACGCCACCCGCGCCGCTGATAATGCCGGCCACGCGACGGTTATAAGCCCGCCCACTGACGACGAGTTTGCCCGGATTCAATGCGTCAATGGCGACGACCATGCCCGGCTCGATGGCTGCCGACGCTGCGTCAATGCCCGCCGCTGCTGGCGCGCTGCTGACGTCGAAGTTTTCGGAGAAATCAGCGCCACCATTGATTTGCAGAACTCTCACGCTGACCGTCCCAATATCGCTGATTGACATGTCATAGTTGGCCGGGCTGCCAGTCGTCCCGGGGTTACTGGCGGTGCGGAAGAAGTATAAGCCCGAGTTCGTTTGACCGATGCCGAAGCGCTGACCTCCGGCATTCGACCGCCACCCAATCGCGGCGGCGTTCTCAAGTTCAATGGCCCCCTTCCATTGATTGGAAGTCCAAAAAGGACCGCCGGTAATACTGAGCCGGTGCGCGGCGGTACCCGCGCCGACGCCGACGTTGCCGTTAGTATTCACCGTCATGCTTTCAAACCCGCCATTGGTGTAGAAGTGAAGCGGGTGATTTGACAGTGTGCCGAACCAGCCGCCGCCAATGCCGACATACGAGCCAACCGAGATCGCTCCGTCCGTCTGAGTAAAGCCATAACTGCCTGAAGGAGTCTGCACTGCTAACTTCGTCGCCGGACTAACCGTGCCGATGCCGACTCGGCCACCGGTAGTGATGGCAATTCCATTTGCGGCGGACGGTGGTCCACCCGCCGGGCCGGCAACCAGTTTAAGCGTGCCGTCGAACCTGAGGTCGGCTCTCCCGCTGACCCCTGAGATGGTCATCCCTGTTTCAGAATTGGGTGAGCCGAATTGGACTTGGTTCCCCTGTGCGCCCACGGCCAGTTGAACATTATTTGGCAATTGAACGCCGGCGGCTGACTGCGTGATCAAAGAATTGCCCAGCGTCGTGCCGTCCGTCCACAACGGCACGGTGTTCGCCGTCCCCGTCCCGCCGACGCCTCCTTCGCCACCGCCCGTCGCGGCGGTCGTCTGCGTCGTCCCGTCGGGGAAGATGATACCGTTGCCATCGCCGCTCACATTGACGTTGCCCGCTACATCGACATTGCCCGCGAACGACCCCGCCGGCCCCGTCGCACTCTGTCCATAGACGCCCGGCCCGCTCGTGCCTTCGCCCCTCACACCAGCACCATCGCCGCTGTTCTGGCCGACAATCGCCGCCGTCGCATTGTTGGCGACGATTGCCAATTGATCGTCGGTCTCCAACACGTTGAGATAGTAGCCGCTGACGTCGAGCAGGACGTGCGTCGCCTGTGAGGCGAAGATGTTGATGGAGCCGTCGGCCCCGACCGGCACGATGATCGCGTTGGCTATCGTGGTCCCCGAACTCGACCAGTTGATCACAGAGGAGTTGGGTTGCGCCTGTCCGCCCGGCCAGACGGTGAGAAAGCCTGCGTTCTCCGTGCCGGTGATCGTCATATTGATGGCTAAGGCTGTGACGCCCGCCGGCAACGTGTCGCCGCAATCGCCGCCGGAGGGGACGAGGCTCAAATTGCGGGTGCCGCCGGCCGCCAGTTTCGGCCCGCCGAAGGGGCCATCAGGATTGCGGGTATCAACCATGCGGCACGGCTGAAACGACTGGTAGACGCCGGGCTGCCCTTGCCGCAAGTGTGTCTGCGGGGTGATTTGTTTCGACTGCGGCTGCTGCGGCGGTTGCACGGCCGGCGAGTCTTGAGCCAACAGCGCGCTACTACTGAGCAGCACGCCGCACAACACGGTGAGGGCCAGTTGCTTGATTGCGGCAACCAGCGGGTGAAGAATCGTGGTCGGTCTCATCATTGTTCTCTCCATTGTCATTTCTCCTCTTCGGTCAATTCATTCGTGACATGTTCTCGCCGATGACGTCTATCGGGACGGTGACTTGTAACACCGCGCGAGCCGCCGATGTAACTACCTTGATAGGTAGGGTGCTCATCCCGCGGCGGCGGCCTCTCTGTTAGCGAAAGCGAGAACGGCAGCCAAAAGTGATCATTGACCCGGAAAAATTTTGGGTGGTGGCGACAACTGGCGTGAAGAAGCCGCGTAGCGCGCTTGTGAGGCAGGGCGGCAGAGCAAGGATGAAGTAGGAAAGATGACGGATGACGAGGCGGCGATAGGCTAAATCAAGCCAGAGCAGATTGACATGCGAGAAGGTGCGCCTCTAGGGACTGAGGCAAGTCCTCAGCCAGATCGGCGTCACGCCAGTCTCATCGAGGTGATACCAAATACTTGATAGAGGTTCCGATGAATAAGCGTTTCGTACAAGAGGCTGTGCTGTGCCGCCGGGCAGTCGCCCAAGATAAAAGGCTCTCGTCTTAATTCATCGGAATCTCTATTGATTTCGTGGACGCGCTGGTCATCGCCATGACCGAACGCTTTTCGATGACGCGCACCCTGACACTCGATCAGAGGGATATGCGCCTCTTTCGTCCGCGCCACTGTGCGGCCTTCGAGTTGCTGTCCTGACGCTTTCGTTTCCCGCTCGCTACTACGGCGTTGGCGTTGACACCATTCACTAAGCAAGCGTGATCACTTTTCTGATTGCCTTCCGCCGCGACACCGCGCACTTGATGGTCGTGGAGTGTCGCCAACCTACTTGCCGCCGGCTTTGCACACCTCCGCGTCGGGATGCGCGAGACACACGATCTGCTTGAGGCTCTCGATCTGTTTTTGTTGCTGTTCGATCTGCGTCTGCTGCTCTTTGACGGCGTTGATCAGCACGACGTTCAACTGTGCGTACTTGACCCCTTCGATCTCCCCTCGGTCGTTGCGCGTTACCAGCAGCGGCTCGACCGCCGCTACCTCTTCCGCGCCGAGTCCGAGGTCACGCGCG
>JACCRA010000811.1 GCA_013813825.1 Pyrinomonadaceae bacterium
GCCTCGACGTGCGGCGCGATTTCGCCGCTCCGCTTGGCGGCGAGTTCGCCTTCGCCGTCGATGGACCAATCGTGCCGACGCCTTCGTGGAAAATGATCGTCGAGGTTTACGATCAAGCGCGATTGCAACAGACTTTCGAGCGCGTGGTCGAAGAGTTGAACAAACACGCGGCGAAGAGCAACTT
Organism: Pyrinomonadaceae bacterium; assembly: GCA_013813825.1. Taxonomy (GTDB): domain Bacteria; phylum Acidobacteriota; class Blastocatellia; order Pyrinomonadales; family Pyrinomonadaceae; genus JACCRA01. Next base: position 185 of record JACCRA010000811.1, read on the forward strand.
GAAAGGCTTGGTGTGGGAGCGCGAAGACGCTGGCAACGGGCGCATCTTCTACACGCTGAAGTCGGCTGATTTCGGGATGGCGATCCATTACGCTTACGACAGCGGCTACTTCATCGGCGCACCGAGCCGCGCACTCATCGAACGGGCGATTGAGTACCGGCAGACGGGCATCACGCTGGCGCGCTCGCCGCGTTTCACGGCGCAACTCCCATCTGACGGCAACGCCAACTTCTCCGCCGTCTTTTACCAAAATCTCGCGCCGCTGTTTGCGCCGCTGGCCGACCGCGTCGCCAGTAAGCTGCCCGAACAAGAGCGTGAGGCGTTCAAGGCGGCGGGAGCCAACGCCGTGCCGACGCTCGCTTACGTCTATGCACAAGGCGACCGGATCACCGTCGCCGCCGATTCTGACGGTGGCGGGCCGTTCGGCCTCAGCCCCGCGAGTTTGCTCGGCGGCCCGAACGCCTTCGGGATGCAGCACATCCTGATGCAAGCATTGGGCGCGAAGGATGCGACGAAATAGCAACGCGCCACCGCACACGACGACTGACGACGGTATCGCGCCCTCGTCAGTCGTCGTGGCGGAAACGCAATTCAAGTCGATAGGCTGCGGAAGAGATGCCGGCGCGCTCTCTGAAAGGAAAGGGACAATCATGAAACGCTATTTTTTACACGCCAGTCTGCTCGGTGCGTTGTTCATCAGTGCGTGCTCCCACCAGCCGAACACGCTGCTGACCGTCGCGGCGGCGGACGGCGACGACGCCACGGTGAGGAAGTTGATCGCGGAACGAATTGACGTGAACGCGCAGGACAAAAACGGCCTGACGCCGCTCGTGTGGGCGGCGCGCGGTGGCCACGCCCAAGTTATCGCCGCGCTCATCGACGGGGGCGCTGATCCGAACGCACGCGATTGCGCGGTCAACAATTGGACGCCACTCGTCCACGCGCTCCACAAGAATCAGAACGAAGCCGCGCGCCTGCTCGTCGAGCGCGGCGCGGACGTGAATGCTGCCGGTGGCGACGGATGTAGCGAGAGCCAGAGTGAGGGCGGGATGACGCCCTTGATGCAGGCCGCTGCTTACGACAACACCGAGATGGTCAAGTACCTGTTGGATAAAGGCGCCAACCCTTACGGCACGCATGGCGCAAGCAACGCTTTGTCGAGCGTCGTCGCCGCTGCGTTGGACCCGGATCGGAGCGCGCCGAATGCGTGTCCGACGGAAACGGTCAAAGCTCTGTTAGGGAAAGCGCCCGATCTCATTATTCAGGGCGATCTCTGGGAGAAGGCCGGCCTCTTCTTCGCGCGGCATCATGGCTGCACCGAGATGATCGAGTTGCTCGAACGGCACGGCAGCGTGCTGGCGTCGAATCAAGGCGGCAGCCGCCTCGGCTCCCACAGCGTGAAAGTCTCACCCGGCTGCTGGACGCAGGAAAGCTCTTCGAGCGACAGCGGCCGGCACGAGTTCAAGTGCGGGCAGACGCAGGTGGTCATTAATCAAGAAAACCTGAGTGTCAACGGGCAAACTTACGGCGCGCTCAAAGCGGGCGATATGGTCGAAGTCAATGACGGCAAGGTGCTCATTAACGCGAAGGAAGCACCGGTGACGCGCGTCGTCGCGAGCAACTGAGCGCGAATGTTTTGTCGGGGCGGGGAATCTAACCTGCCCTCACCAAACTCAGGTTACGCGGTCGGTTGTCAGCAGTTAAATCATTCGCACCACGTCAGGTGAGCCACTAATTTTCTTGTCGTCGCGAATCGTCATGAACACGATCATTGTTTCGATTCTGGCGTGGCTGATGGGCTTCGCTGTTTTGTTTGCCCCGCTGTTCAGACTTGAGGGAGAGCATCTCGACGGCGACCCTTCGCGGTGGCTGCTACTGATGACTTCCGTTTTACTCTTCGCGCTGCTCAACCTGCCGGGCTTACTTTTGCTGCGTCCTGAACTGCAATCGCCCGCCGGCGGCGGTGGTCGCGCCTTCGCCGCGCCGGTGCTGGCGCTGAACGTACCGGCGTTGCTGCTCGCCACACTGCTCGCCGGTCGAACTTTAGCCCCGACGGAAGCGTTAGTGTTTACCGGCACGGCTATCATCGTTAGTTTGGCTTTCGGCCTCGCGCTACTGTGGAGCTTACATGCAGTGACGAGTGACGAGTAAGACCTGTTTTCACTCATCACGCATCACTCACCACCGTTCTCTCATGATTATTGATCTCGACAACTTGAGCGTCTCACTTGGTGGACGATTGATCCTGAAAGAGTTGCGTGCTTCGCTGAAAGGACGCGCCATCGGGCTGCTTGGTCCCAACGGGGCGGGCAAGACGACGCTGATCCATACGCTGCTCGGTTTTCACCCGGCGACCGGCGGAACGGCGCGCATCTTCGGACAAGACATTACGGCGGACGCCAAGCAGATTCGCACGGCTGTCGGCTACATGCCGGAGCGCGATTCATTCATCTCCAAAATGACGTGCGTGCATTTCGTCCGCTTGATGGCCGAGCTGTCAGGCATTCCGTCCGAGGCCGCTTTGGAGCGGGCGCATGAGGCGTTGTTTTATGTCGGCTTGGGCGAGGCGCGCTATCGCACGCTCGACACCTATTCGCTCGGCATGAAGCAACTGGCGAAACTCGCGCAAGCCATCGTTCATGGCCCGAAGTTGATCATTCTGGACGAGCCGACTAACGGCCTCGATCCGCCGACGCGCG
>JACCRA010000817.1 GCA_013813825.1 Pyrinomonadaceae bacterium
AGCGCGTCGCCGCCGAAGAATGATTGCAACTCGAAGAAGTAGATGATGAAGCCGATGGTGGCCCGAACGAGAAGGCCAATCACGAACAGTTGCAGCAGAAAAGTGCGATCCGTCTTGCTCCGCGCGATTACCGCCCCGAACCCGATGCCGGTCAGCAGGCAAAGCACCACCGCCGCACCGCCCTCGCCGGGCACCAGAATAACGATACCAACGAATAACGCCAGCGCCAGCAAGGCGAGCAAACCGTTCATAGACTTTTTACTTCCGCCCGACGCTGGAAGACGCAGTCGCCGGGGTCAAAAATTAACTTGTCGCAAACAGCCGGTCTAGCCGGTGAGACCCCACCTTAAACGATTTGCCGCGCTCCGTCCATCATCCTTCAGGCCGCCGGAGCAATGCGGGCGGGCGCGGTCAAGGAACGGAAGGGATACCGCGGGAGTGTTGCTCGCCCGCCGGCCGGCGCAACGTTTTTCAGAGCGTATCCGGCAAGTCGGGGCGGGTTTTGTACTCGACGAGGAAGCGATCTTCTTCGCTCAGTTCCTTGACGCGCCGCGCGGGCACGCCGGCGATCAAGCAGTTTTCGTCATCCAGTTTTTTTGTGATCACGGAGCCGATACCGACCACGCAACGGGAGGGTAAGCCGCCACCGGGCGCGATGCGAATCTCCGATCCGATGTAGCTCAGAGAGCCAATCACAATCGGCATCGTGCGCTGGCGGTTGTGCGTCCAGAGGGATGAATTGCGCCCGCCCAAGATCGTGCGTTCGCCGATCTCGACGCGATCCGTAAAGTCGATCTTATGCCCGGCCGTGATGACGCTGCCCGCCCCGAGGAAGAACCTCGGATCGACCGCATTGACCACGATGGGGTCAGGGATCGAGTTGATTTCATTCAAGCGCCCGATCTCCGCGTAGCGCCCGATGCTCACCTCGTCACCACCGCGGACGACGTTCAAGTGACCGATCCGGGCGTGATCGCCGATGGTTAATTTCTGAATCCCGATGAGCACGTTGAAATGGCCGACGCGCACATCGTCCGCCAACTCGCATTCCCGCGCGTCGATCAGGCTAAGGCCGATCCGCACGTTTTTCCCGACGCGATAGCCAAAGCACACGCGGTAGAACGGTCGCTTGAGAAACGACGGCAGCAGGGCCGCCGCCGCCAACACTAACAGGCGAAGTTTATACTTCATGATGTGTGCCGGGAGCCGGCAGAGTAGGTCCGCCCGCTCTCAGTTGATGGCGGCGCGGAACGCCTCGATGATCTTCGGCGCGTTGGGTGCGAGACTATACTTCGCCTGCGCTTCGCGCGCCGCCCGCGCCGCCATCCGGCGTCCCGGTCCAGCAACTCGACTCACTCTGTCAGCGAGAAAGCTCATCTCCGCCAAACACTATTGGCCTGCCTGTTAGCAGTTAAATCAGCCTCCGGACCAAGGCCGCCATATAAATGCCGGAGCCGAAACGCCTGCCGATGGAGTTAACGAGCCGGCTGAACTCAAACTCGACGCGCTTACGCAGCGACGGCGTCCCCGTCGCCGGACACACTTCGCCCTCGACTTGCATACTAATAACTTCAAATCCGACACGCGCCAAGAGCGTCAGCAGCGACGCTGGTGTAAAGCCTTGCACATGATAGGGCGGGAAGGTCGGCGCTAGGTTGACGCACCAGTCACGCCCCTGCAATTTCATATACAGGTTGCCGACACGCGCGTAGAGGCCGGACTCGTTGGGGGCGTCGAACCACAGCAAGCCGCCCGGGCGCAGGATGCGCCGCACCTCGGCAAGCGTCCCCGCCGGATCGTAGAGATGCTCCATGACCCCGCCCATTGTAACCGCGTCGAAGTGGGCGTCGGGGAAGCGCATGTCTTCGACGGTTCCGTGCCGACCCTCCACGCCAAGATGCTCGCGTCCCCACGCCAGATAAGTCGATGAAGCATCGACGCCTTCATACTCCCAGCCAGACGCGCGCGCCGCCCAGAGCAGTTCGCCGCGCCCGCACCCGATGTCGAGGAAGCGCCCGCGCCCGCCCAACCTTGTCTCGAACTCCCGCAGCAGTGCGTCGCCGCTCCGCTTCTTCTCCTCTACGTTGTGATTCACGAAGTAGGCGTCGGTGTCTGTGTAAAGATCGTCCAAATCCCGCGCCGGATAGGGCATCGGATCAGGGTAGAGGTGCGTACACTGAAGGCACCGCACAATACTCGTCTGCACACCGATTCCGTCGTGATGCGCCGCCCCGCCGCGCTGTCCGACGACGCGCGACCGGTCGCTGCCGCACACCGGGCAAGCGATACGCTCGAACCTAAAAAGGCTTTTCTGATCTTCCGGCATACTATCTCCTAACATTAACCGACAGCGGCGCGGAACGCCTCGACGATCTTCGGCGCGTTGGCTGCGAGACTATACTTCGCCTGTGCTTCGCGCGCCGCCCGCGCCGCCATCTCGCGCCGCAGTTCGGCGTCCCTGACGAGCAGTTCGACATACTCGATCCACTCCTCGTCGGTATCGGCGAGAAAGCCGGTCTGGCCGTGCTCGACGACTTCCGGGTTCGAGCCGAGCGGCGTGCAGACGGGCGGGATGCCGAGCGCCATATACTGCGCGACTTTCATGTAAAATTTCCGCTTGTTCCACTCGTTGACCGGCAAGGGGACCAGTCCGACCTGCATTTTTCGCAAGTCTTCGACTTCCGTCTCCGCCCGCCACGCCTGCGCCTCGTACTCGACGCCCGGCAAATCGAATCGTGTCCCGCCGATCAGATACAGCCGGTGCTCGACGCGCTCTTGCAACTGCCGCAGCGGCTCCGCGATCACGCGCAGATTCCCCACCGTTGTCGGGCTGCCGCTCCACCCGACGCAAACCGGCGCGCCATCTCCGTTCGCCGGTTCGGCTTGAAAGACGTACTTGCGCGTGTCCACAATGCTCGGAATCTGCCAGATGTTTTGGTTGTACTGCGCGACGTATTCGCGATGGTGCGACGAGTTGACGATCACCACTTTGCTCAGGCGGCAGATGTCCGCCACCTTGCCAAAGAATTTCAGGTATGACAGATAGCCGTTGGCCGGGCTTTTGTAAGGGATGTAGAGCGGATCGTCGAGTTGATAGATAATCGGTAGCCCGCGCTTGGCGATCATTTTCTCCAACACGGCCGGCCCCAGCAACGCGGCCTCGCGATAGACGAACACGGCGTCGAATTCCTCAAGCCGCTTGAGCAGTTGCAGCCGCTCGACGTAGCCCCGGATCATCTCCCACGCCTTCGTCAACTGGTATCCCTGCTGGTACAGAATCTCCCGCAGTCGCTCGGTCTCGAACGGCGCGTAATGCAGCTTAATCCCGGCCGGTTCCAGCACCTGCTCCCATAGCTCGATGCTTCCGCGCTGCCCCGGCGAATAGCCATACCGGCTTGGAACTAAAGTTAAAACATTCATAATTCGGATCGAATAATGTCACGCCCCGGCGCCACGCGCCGATGAGGCGGCAGGGCTTACGTCGTCCCCAAGAGTTGTCGATAGACGTTGCGATAACCCGCGCCGCCGACGCTGTGCAGATCGAAATACTGCCGGGCCACGCGAGCGCAGCGCGCCCGCAAATCCGGGTCGCCGTAGAGGGACACGGCTTGCGCCGCCGCCGCCGCCAGTGTTTCCGGGCTGAAGCCGGAAACGACCACGCCGACTTGCTCGCGCGTGATCAGTTCGTCCATGTCGCCGATGCCGGCGTTGCAGACCACGGGCAGTCCGGCGGCCAGATACTCCGGCACTTTCGTCGGCGAGGCGGCGATCTGCGAAAAGGTCGCTTTGCGAAAAGAGACGCCGAGCCGCGCCTGTCTCAGGTAACGGGGGATGTCCGCCGGCGCGGCGAAGGCGACGGCAAAATCTTCGTCGCGCACGCCCACGCGCCGGAGCGCGGCGGCGGTCTCGGCGAGCGGCGAGGCGGTCAGAACCCGCAGGAAGGCGTCGGACCGTTCAGCCCGCATGGCGAGGAAGAAGCGTCCCATCTCTTCGAGCAGATACAGCCCGACGACCGAGCCGGCATACACTACCTCGAACCGGTTCCCGACTGGCGCGGCCTCGCCGGGCAACACTGCGGGGAAGCGCACGAAGTCCACGCAGCAGGGGACCACTTCGATCTGCCCCGCGTCCTTCAGGCGGCGTTCCACCAGCCAGTCACGCATTCGCTCGGTCAGCACGATCAGATGATCGGCGCGGCGGATGCCGGCGCGCTCAAGCCGCTTGACGGCGCGAAACTGCGGTGAGCTTTCGCCCCAGATGCCGGCGTCGGCGTATTCCTCGGCCATCAGCCCCCGGATGTCGAAGACCAGTTGGCATCTTGTCAGCCGCCTGACCAACAGCGCCATCGCCATGGGGACGTGCGAGCGCGCGTGCAAGACTTTGATCTGTTCGCGGCGAACAAGGCGGGCGATGAAGCGTGCGCCGGCTGCAATGTCATAGAGCGTCGCGGGCAGCGACGGGCTTTTGTGGTACGGCAGGCAGAACCAGCGAATGCCTTCCGCCGCCAGCCGTCGCCGTTCCGCGTCAAGCTGTTCAGGGGTCCAACGCCGCCGCAACTCAGGCTCGAACGTCAGAATGTTGACCTTGACGCCGCCCGCCACGAGTTGGCGCAGGTACGGCAGCACCTGTGTCTGCACCAACGGTTCGCGCATCCCGAAATAGCAAAGATAAAGCATTCCCATAACGACCGTGACGAGTGTTAGGCGATCAGTGACGCGCAAAGCGATAGCCCTCTCCGGTCACTTATCGCTGTCATCTAAAACGTCAGCTTACCGGACGAGTTGGCGGCTCTCCAGTTCCGCCGTCGCCTGCCTGACACGGTCGTTCGCATCCTGCCGGCGAACCCACTCCAGCAGTTCTGGAATGCCCTCTTCCAGTGTGACCTGCGGCTCGTAGCCGAGGAGGGCGCGGGCGCGTGAGATGTCAGCCACGCAATGTCGGATGTCGCCCTCGCGGTACTTGCCGACAAACTCCGGCTCGATTTGTTTGCCCAACCCCTCGGCCAGCAGGCGTGCGATCTCCCGGATCGAGATGGGCCGCCCCGTGCCGATGTTGATGGCCTGATAGTCCGCGCGAGCAGTCTCCAACGCGAGCAAATTCGCTTGCACGATGTCATCGACATGCACGAAGTCTCGCGTCTGCTCGCCATCCTCGAAGAGGACGGGACGCTGGTCGTTAAGTAAGCGCGAGGAGAAGATAGCGCAAACGCCCGTGTACGGGTTCGAGAGCGCCTGCCGGGTGCCGTACACGTTAAAGTAGCGCAGAGCGACGGCGGGGATGTCGTAAGCGCGCCCGACCACCAGACAAAGTTGCTCCTGATCCTGCTTGGTGATCGCATAGACCGAAGACGGGAACAGCGGCTTGTCCTCCCCGGTGGGAACCGGCGAGAGCTGCTTGCCGCAATGCGGGCACTCGACCTCCCAGCGGCGGGCCAGCAGTTGCGCGGCGGGCCGGAGGTTGGAATTAACGACGCCGCAGTTCGTGCAGGCGTAAGCGCCCTCGCCGTAAATCGACATCGACGAGGCGACCACCAATTTACGAATCTGTCCGCGCCGCTTGATAAGAGCTTCCAGCAGCACCGCCGTGCCGAGATCATTGCCGCGCACGTATCGCTCAATCTCATACATCGACTGGCCGACGCCGACTTCCGCCGCTTTATGGTAAACCACCTCGACGCCTTCCAACGCGGCCTCGACGGCTTCGCGGTCGCAGACGTCGGCGCGAACGAGTTCGGCCTCCGAATTCAAATAATGCGACTCACCATCGCCATGCACCTGCGGGATCAAGGCATCCAGCACGCGCACACGATGACCGCGCTCGACGAGGGCATCAACCAAGTGCGAGCCGATAAAGCCGGCACCGCCTGTCACCAAAATGTTCAACCGATCCATAAATAATCCTGTCTTTCGCTTTCAACGTCAGCTTAATTAATACGATTGAAGCTCGCAGTTATCGCTTCTCGGCCAGCGTCTCGCGGTCAACGGAAGCCGGCATGGACGTGCCGCCCCGGTGCAGCGAGTTCCGGCGGTCAGCCGCTACTACTGATTGATAGAGTGCGGCCAGCTTCGCTGCCGCCGGCTGCGGCTGAAAGCGTGCGAGCGCCGAAGCCTGCGCCGCCCGCCCCAGCGTCTCGCGGCGCAACGGATCAGCCAGCAAATCACAGATTCCCTCGGCCAGACTTTCGACGCTCGCCGGTTCCACTAACCAGCCATCAACGCCGTGTCGCAAAACTTCCGGGATCGGGCCAATTCGCGTCGCGACGCACGCGCGGCCGCTTGCCATCGCTTCGATCAAGGCGATGCCTAATCCCTCGTACAATGAAGGGAAGATGAACAAATCGCAACTTCGCAGGAAGGCTCCGACATCCTTGCGTGCTCCGAGAAAGTGGACGCGGTCGGCGACGCCGAGTTTTC
>JACCRA010000014.1 GCA_013813825.1 Pyrinomonadaceae bacterium
GGTGAAACCCATGTCTCCGCTGACTCCGGTGCTGATGTATTCGACCTTCAACTTGGCTCCGCTGTCTTTGTATTGGGATGACGCCCAATCGTAACGCGGGCCGACCTCGTTCCAGCCTTTTTCATAGCCACCAAACGCACCCAATATCGTGGCGTCGTCGCGTTGAGAGGCATTCTGCTTCCACAGAGTGGGATCACCAGTGATGAACCGAGACTGGGACTCTTCCCACCGGGGCAAGAACTCTTGCAAGCTTGAGTCGCCAGCGGCGGTTGGGCGAACTTCTGTTTGTGTGCAGCCGGACAGCGCGGAAACAAGAAGCACGAGCGAAAGTATTTTCTTCATGGCAGATCTCCTCAAGGTAAACTTGTGAGATGTAAACACAATTTCCGCTTACGATTTTACAGCACACTGCGAAGCGGCATAACTTACGGCTCAACCCTCGTCGCTTCACCGTCCTCCCAGCGGCGGTTGATCAGGCTGGCAACGAAGCCCGCGCCGAAGCCGTTGTCGATATTGACGACGGTGACATTGGAGGCGCAGGAGTTGAGCATTCCCAACAGGGCGGCGACGCCGCCGAACGATGCGCCGTAGCCCACGCTCGTCGGGACGGCGACGACGGGGACGGCGACCAATCCGCCGACGACTGACGGCAGCGCGCCCTCCATCCCGGCCACGACGACGATCACGCGAAAACGACGCAGGCGCTCTTTCTCGGCGAGCAGGCGATGAATGCCGGCCACGCCCGCGTCCCAGATGCGCCCGACGCGATGGCCCATCGCCTCGGCCGTCAATGCCGCTTCTTCGGCCACGGGGATGTCACTGGTCCCAGCCGTCACGATTCCGATCTCGCCCGTCCCCCGCTCCGCGCGGTCGCGCCAGATGCGAATGAGGCGCGCCGATTCGTGCCACTCGGCGTCCGCGACGACGTTGCGGACTTCGCCGAACACGCCCGCGTCGGTGCGCGTCACCAGCACGTTCGGCGCGCGGGCGGCAAGCCGTTCGACGATCTCGACGATTTGCGCGCGCGTCTTGCCCGGGCCAAAAACGACTTCAGGAAATCCCTGCCGCTCCGCCCGCGCGTGATCGACGCGCGTGTGTTCGAGATTTTCAAAATGCAAATTCGCGAGCCGCCGCGCCGCGTCCCCAATCGCCAGTTCACCGGCTTGGTATGCGCGCAACAGTCGCTCTATTTCCTGTAAGTCCATATCGCCAACTTTGAACTTCCGACGGTCTGTTGTTGAGTTGAAGCATTCTAGCATTGAAGATGCACCCGCTTGAAATAGACGCTCCTTGCGGACGGCGGAGGCGGCTCGTATGATGCGTGACTTACAATAAGAAACGAAGGCGCGGGCGGAGAACAGTTTTCGCAGTCGTATTTGCGCTAAAGTGAATGGTCAATCGCGCGTCGGAAAAGCCTGCCGCCTTCGATTCATGATTGATGATTGACTCATAAAATTATGGAATTGACCGTCGCCATCACCGGGGCTTCCGGCTCGATTTACGCGCAACGCACGCTCGTCCATTTGGCGGCGAGCGGAGCGGTTGAGCGCGTCAATTTGATTATGTCGGGGGCGGCGCTCATCGTGGCGCACGTCGAGTTGGGCGCGCAGTTGAAAGAAGGCGACGGCCCGGCCGTCAACGAATGGGTGGGATTGCCAAGTGACTCGAAACTGATCCGGCTGCACCGGCTTGATAACATGGCGGCGACACCCGCTTCCGGCTCACACCGGCAGGACGGGATGATCGTCGTTCCTTGTTCGATGGGCACGCTCGGCGCGATGGCAACCGGCGCGGGGACCAATTTGATTCACCGCGCGGCGGACGTGACGTTAAAGGAAGGGCGCAAACTCGTCCTCGTCCCGCGCGAGTCGCCGTACAACGCGATCCACTTGGAGAACATGCTGCGGCTCGCGCGCGCCGGGGCGCGGATTCTGCCGGCGAGTCCCGGCTTCTACCACCGCCCGCAGACGCTCACTGAACTGGTCGATCACCTTGTCTTCCGCATCCTCGATCAATTCAACGTCCCGCACTCGCAGGCCACGCGATGGCAAGGTACTGACGGAAAAGATCAACGACACGAAAATTAATGACTCGAAAGGAAAACGTGAATGGCGGAAACAATCGACACGATTCTTGATGAATACCGCAATCGCGCGCTTAACCGGCGCGCTTTCATGGCGCGTTTGATCCACGTAACGGGCAGCATGGCGGCAGCTCATTTGCTGTTGGAAACGAGCGGGCTGGCCGGCACGCTCGTTTCTGAAATCGAGTCCAAGCAGATCAAAGTCGCATCAGACACGATCAGTTATCCGAGCGCGGGCGGCGTGAACGTCAGCGGTTATTTGAGCGCGCCGCCGGGCAAAGGCAAGTTTCCCGCCGTCGTCGTGATTCACGAAAATCGCGGCCTTAACGATCACACCAGAGATGTGGCGCGCCGTTTCGCCGCCGCCGGCTTCGTGGCGCTCGCCCCCGATCTTCTATCACGCAAAGGCGGCACCGGCGCGATGGCTTCGCCCGACAAGGCTCGCGAGGCGATCACCGCGCTCCCCGCGGAAGACGCGATCACCGATCTCAAGTCCGGGCTGGCATATCTCGACCGGCACGCGAAGGTGCGAAGCGGGCAACTCGGCTCGGTTGGGTTCTGTTGGGGCGGTGCGCGTTCCTTCATGCTCGCCGCCGAGGCCGAACGCTTGCGGGCGGCAGTCGTCTTTTACGGCAGCGCGCCCGCGCCCGACAAGCTGGCTCAAGTGCGCTGCCCCGTGCTCGGTCTCTACGGCGAGACGGACGAGCGCATCACTGCGCGCGTGCCGGAGGTGGCCGAAGCGATGAAGAAAGCCGGCAAGCGTTTCGAGCACAAAATTTACCCCGGCGCGGGGCACGCTTTCTTTAACGACACCGGCGAGCGATACCACCCAGAAGCGGCCACCGATGCTTGGGCGCGCACGCTCGCCTTCCTGCGCGCGAATCTGAAAGGCGCGGGCGCGAAGAACTGAGACGACAAAATCCATGAGCGACGAGTGGCACAAGGAAGAGTTCACGATCAGCGACGAACGGACGCGGCTTGATTTCGCGTTTATTCATCAATCTCTCACGACGCAAACTTATTGGGCGACGGGGCGGACGCGCGAAGTCGTCGAACGCTCGTTCGTCCACTCGCACCCGTTCGGCATTTATCAAGACGGCGGGCGACAGGTGGGCTTCGCGCGCGTCGTCACTGACTATGCGACGTTCGCTTGGCTGGCGGACGTGTTTGTGTCAGATGAGTTTCGCGGGCGGGGCTTAGGTAAGTGGCTCGTCGAAGTAATTTTGTCGCACCCCGAGTTGCAAGGCTTTCGCCGCTGGGTGCTGGCGACGAAAGACGCGCACGA
>JACCRA010000015.1 GCA_013813825.1 Pyrinomonadaceae bacterium
GATCTCTTCGCCGACGCGATTCGCGAGACGGTTGAAGTGACGTGGAACGCGCAGGCAGAACGGGTCGAAACTGTCAGCCGCTTACTCTATGATCGCCTCGTGCTCGACGAGCGCGCGGTTGGTTCGATTGGCGCTGGAGAGGCGGCGCAAGTCTTGTCTGAAGCCGCGCAAGCCGCCGGCATTCAAGCCTTCGCCGAGCCGGAAACAATCGCGCATTTCCTCGCGCGGGTGGAGTTCGTCGCGCTCTATTTTCCCGACGCCGGCATTTCGCCGCTCGACGAAAAAAACGTCAACGAAAGTTTAACTTTCCTCTGCACCGGCCGGCGCAGCTTCGCCGAACTCCGCGCGGCGGTGCGGGCGGGTGAGTTGCTCGCGGCCTTGCGCCGCCAACTGACGCCCGAACAAAATCGCATGTTGACGACAATGGCTCCCGAGCGCGTCGCGCTCGCCGGCGGGCGACAAGTGCGCGTCCATTACGAGCGCGCCGGCGCGCCGCCGTGGATCGCTTCGCGCCTCCAAGATTTTTTCGGCATGAAAGAGGGACCAATTATCGCGGGCGGGCGCGTTCCGCTAGTGCTGCACTTGCTCGCACCGAACCAACGTCCGGTGCAAGTGACGGCTGACTTGCAAGGCTTCTGGTCCCGCCACTATCCGCAGGTGCGCCGCGAACTCAAACGCCGTTACCCGCGCCACGCTTGGCCGGAAGACCCGCTGTCACCTCGCGAAAAATTGTAGGGGCTGTGGTTTGTCCCAGCCCAGCGCGCGTCGGGCGCGATTATTGACGTTGCAGCGATTCGATTTGGTGAGATCGGCGCAGCACCGATCTGGGCTGGGACAAGTCCTCTGCCATTACATCGGAACAGAAAATTCTGCCGTCGTCGTCAGTCGCATTCCGCGCGCCGTCAGGTCGCGCAGGAAGAGGTCGGCGCGCGTCTCAAAGCCGGGGATGTCGCCCGTGGCGTCTGTCAGCAAAACGAGTTTTGAGACGGACGACGGCTCGCTAAAATGATCGGCCACGTCCCGCACGGTGTGTGCGACGCAGTGCGTCCGCGCCTCGCCGGCGACGACAATCACGTCGGCACGTTCCAGCGTGCGGATCAGTTTTTTGTTGACGTGCGTCGCCGGATCGTCCGGGTCGTGGACGTCGGCCTGCACGGCCGAGAAATGTTCGGTGAAGAGATTGCTGCCTTTGGCAATGTAATCAACTGGCCGGAAGCGACGTTCTTCCCAATCGCGCAACGCCGAAAAGAGTTCGGGCACAACGGCGTGGCCGGGGCTGCCGATAAGACAATGAGGCGGCCAGACCGTCAACTCGTAACGCCCGTTCCGCTCAAGTTGGCGAACGTAATCGAGCGCGCGGGACTGCCAATTCGTTTGCGCCGCGCGCCAGACGCCGCGCTCCACATCCGCGCGGGTGATCTTGATGAAAACCTCTGGCGGCTGGCCGTCTTGATCGCGCCAGAAGATCGGGTGCGCGATGTGGACGGGGTGGTGCGAATCGAGCGTGACGTGAATTGCCTCAATCTGGTCCCATAGCCGCCGGATCATTTCAGCCAGCCGGCGCATGTCGTGCTCCGCGCCCGGCACGTACAACGCCCCCCGTTGCGGATCGCAGAAATCAACTTGCGGATCAATGATCAATAACTCGACTCGCTGGCTCATCACTCAATTTCCTTTCAGCGCCGGGGCGCCGGCTTGTTGCGCCCTTATTTCGTGCCTTTCGTGTGATTTCGTGGATAAAACTTTTCCGCTTCCTGATATAGAACTGACATTAAACTTCAAAACTAAGGCCGCGTTTAGTGAGTTGCCGGTACTGGCGCGCGTCGAATTTGTAGAGGCGAGCGGCGCGGTGCGGCACTCCTTGTTGCGTCTCCGCCAATTCGCGGAGCACGCCCATCCCGAAAATCTTTTTCCTGAAATTGCGGTTGTCTAGTTTTCGATCCAGCACGATCTCATACAGCTTTTGCAGTTGCTTGATCGTGAACTTTTGCGGCAGCAACTCGAAGCCGATGGGCGCGTAAGTGAGCTTGCCGCGCAGCCGCAGGAGCGCGACGCGCAGTATCTCCTGATGATCGAAGGCGAGGGGAGGCGGCGCGGTCGCGGGAAACCAGACGGCGCGACGCGCGTCGGAAGCCGCCGCCAGCGCGTGTTTGTCGGGCGAAACCAGCGCGTAGAAGGCCACGGACACCACCCAGCCGCGCGGGTCGCGCCCCGGCTCACCGAAGGTGTAAAGCTGTTCGAGAAAAACATTGACGATGCCCGTCTCTTCGCGCAACTCGCGCAGCGCGGCGGCGGCCGGCGACTCGTCCGGCTGGACGAACCCGCCGGGGATCGCCCACACCCCGGCGAACGGTTCGCGGTCGCGTTCAATGAGCAAAATGTTCAACTTCTCCGCGCTGAGATCGAGTCCAAAGATCACGCAGTCGGCGGTCAAAGCCGGTCGCTCGTACTCGTATGTCTGCCGCACCCTTCACTCCTTTAATAAGCGTTCAGCGTTCAGCGGTCAGCGGTCAGCCAGACACCCGCGGTGCGGCCCGTGCATCTCCGCGCCGTGTGTCTGGGGCCGAGCCGCGCGAGTTGTCTTGTTTTTGTTGAAAGCTGACGGCTGAACGCTGACAACTATTGTCTTTCCGCTCAAGCCGTCTCGTATTCCCAATCGCTCGACGCGCTGCGCAGATCGACGACCAAATGTTCTCGTAGTAGGTAGAGCGATTTCTCTAGCCCGACGCGGTACGTGTCCGGGTTGTCGAAACGCTTGGTCGCGTCCGCCACGTGGCCGAGTTCCACCATGCGCCGATGCCTGATTTCTTCGAGCGTCGGCAAGTGATAGATGAGTTCGCCCCCCCGCATGATGGGGACCAATAGATCGTCGGCTTCGGCCTCGGCGGGCAGCGCCATCTGTTTCGTTTGGTCGAGCGGGTTGATCATAATGCCGCCGCCGGCAAGGTCGGTGCGCTCGTCGTAAATGCAATCGGCGACGTTGCCGTTGAGGGTGCGGTAGCGCCGGACTTGGAGCAGCCCCGGAAGCGAGGTTTTGAGCTTCTGATCGGAGAGCTTGATCTTTGGCTCCCACTCGCCGCCGGGACGCCGGATCGCGGCCAATTTATAAACGCCGGCCAGC
>JACCRA010000017.1 GCA_013813825.1 Pyrinomonadaceae bacterium
CGCGCGTCGAGATTGAGACAAGCGAAGAGGTCATTAAGTATTCGTCCGCCGCTACAGCGCCGCCAGCTTATCTCTATTGGACGGAAGGGGACGGCGCGTGGCATTCGGCGCGTCGCCACTGGCGGCATCGCCCGGCGGCGCGCGTCAAACTGCTCGCGCAAAATAAGCGACAACTCGTCTGGGACCAACAGCGGCGGGCGTTCGTGAAAGTTGAAGAAAGCGGCGGGCGTTGAGTTGAACGGCGCTTTCAGTAGCTGCACTGCCACTCGCTTCGTCAGTCGGGTAAAATCTATTCGCGGGTTTCAAATGCGGTCGATCACTCGGCGATAGGTGATTTTATGGTTAAAAGAAAACTCCGGGGTTGTTGGCGGGCGAAACTTTTCCGGCTGGCATGTGCGGCGCTCATCATCGGCGCTGGGTTAATGGTTTACGCGCGGCAGGCCGGGCGGCGGGGTGGGGCACGCGGCGAGTTCCGATTGGCGGCGGACTGCCCGCGCGGGGCGTTGGTTTACGCGCAGTTCAGCGATCTGCCCGCGCTCTTGCGGCAGTGGGACCAATCGGAGTTGAAGGGGCAATATCTCGACAGCACAAACTTCAAACAGTTCAGCCGGGGCCACCTCGCGCTGAAACTCGTCGCGCGTTGGGAAGAGCTAAACAACGCGCTGGGCCTGACGCTCGACGCGGCGGCGCTTGGCGGCGCGGCGGAGCGCGGCGCGGCGCTGGCCGTCTATGACATCGGGCGCATGGAAATTGTATTTGTCGCGCCCGCCGGCGCGGAACACATCGCGGCATCACGGTTCGTGCTAGGCGCGGGGCAGTTCGAGGAAGTCAAGTCGCCGGAGGACGGCGCGACTTACTACCGCCGCGAGGAAGTTGATCGCGGCCGGCAGAAACAAGTGATCTGCTTCGCCATGCGCGGCGGGCGCTTTGTGTTCGCTTCGAGCGAGACGCTGCTGCTGCGCGCGCTCGCCAACATCGGCGGCCGTTCGCGCGCAGACAGTCTTACGGACGAGCCTTCATTCGCGGCATTGACGGCGCGGGCGCGGCCACATTTCGTCTCCGTATGGACGGATCAAACGCGGCTCAACAATGATTGGTATTTCAAACATTACTGGCTGGCAGGAAATGTCGCCGACCTCAAACAACTGCGCGCGGGTTTGTTCGCGCTCGAAATGCGAGACGACAAGTGGATCGAGCATCGCGACTTTCTGCTGCGCGATGCCCGCAGCCCGTCGCTGGCGACGCCGATTCCCGCAGTGGAAACTCAGCGACTCGCGGCTCTCGTCTCCGGCGCGGGCGCGCCTTACGTCTGGCTGCGTGCGCTCGGAGGAGGGGACCAGCAGCGCGATACGGCGGCGACGGCGGTGCAACAGTCGGTAATTGCCGTCCGCGACACGCTCTTTGATCGCCCGGCTGGCAGCGATGGCGAGGCCGGCGGCGAAAGTGAGAATTGGGACTGGCGCTCATTCAGCGAAAGCGATTTCTACGCTGGCGGCGAAGACTCTTGGCATGACGGCTACTCTTCGCTCGGAGTGGATTATGACTGGCGGATCGACGATGCCCATGATGCCGGCGTTGCCGCCGGAGACGAATCTGACGTGGGGCGTCTGCGCGCGACGACGGAGGCGCAGGCCGCCGCCGCAATGGAGCGGACGCTCCGGCCGGCGCGTCCGCTGTGGGTCGCGGGCGCGACCAGCCCGCGCGTGGACGACGGTTTGCTGTTCGTCGAGTTCCGCCGCCTCTCCGTCGTGACGCTCGGCACACCGGCGAATCTCGACCGCCGCGCTTTCGAGGGGGCGTTAGCGGCGTTCGCGCAAAGCCGTCTCATGATCGCAGGTGGTGGCGGCGGTAATGCGGATGAAGCCTTAAAATGGCAGACGCGCGACGAACAAGGCCGGCGGGCATGGCGAGAACTGCCGTTGCCGCTGCTCGGTTGGTCCCTCTGCTACACCGTCCGCGACCGCGAGCTATTCGTCGCAAACAGTCCGGAGTTGCTGCGCCTCGCGCTCGCGAACGACGCCACGCCGCAACTTCCCCCGGCGAGCGTCGCTGCCACTAACGCCGCGCGCCCCGTCGATGAATTCACCGTCATTCGCTTCGACGAGCGGCGGCGCTTCTTCAACGACGTAGTTAATCGGATCGACGCGCCGCGCATCGAAGCGTCTCGCCTGAAAGCCAATCCAGCGGCGGACCAAAACGCTTCGCCCCTGCCCTCACAGGAATTTTTTTCCGGCAACATCACCAGTCTGCTCAGCGCCGCCTCGCAAGTTCACCGCGTCGAGATCACGCGCCGTTCCACGCCCGGACGTTTACAGGAGGAGGTCGAGGTCATTTTTGTGAAGAAATCACAGTCGCATGGCGGCTAAGTTATCTGCCTCGTTTTCACGCCAGCAATAGTTCCAAGTCTTCGCGGTTGAGTTGGCGGATCAGGCTGTTGTCAGCGTTGATGATGGCGTCGGCGAGATGGCGTTTGGACTGTTGGAGTTCGAGCACTTTCTCTTCGACGGTGTCGCGCGCGATGAGACGGTAGGCGAAGACGTTACGGGTCTGGCCAATGCGGTGGGCGCGGTCGATGGCCTGCGCTTCGACGGCCGGGTTCCACCACGGATCGAGGAGGAAGACGTATTCGGCGGCGGTCAGGTTCAGGCCGAGGCCGCCGGCCTTGAGGCTGATCAAAAAGAGTTGGCAATCGGGATCATTCTGAAAGCGTTCGACTTTTTCGGCGCGCTTGCGTGTGCGGCCGTCGAGATATTCGTAAACGACTTTTTCCGCGTCGAGCCGCGCGCGGACGATGGCGAGCAGACTGGTGAACTGCGAGAAGACGAGCGCCTTGTGCCCTTCGGCCAGCACTTCAGTGAGGCGCGGCAACAGCAGTTCGATCTTCGCGCCGGGCGCTGAGAGCTTTTCGCGGCTGACGAGGCCGGGGTGACAGGCGGCTTGCCGCAGACGAAGCAGGGCTTCGAGAATCTGTATCTTGGCTTTGTTGATGCCCTCGCGTTCGACGCGATTGAGCAGCGCGAGGCGATAGTGAGCGCGCAATTCGTCGTAGAGCCGGCGTTGCTCCGGCTCTAAGTCGCAGTAAATTGTCTGTTCGAGTTTGGACGGCAAGTCCTTCGCCACTTGCTCTTTGGTGCGGCGCAGGATGAATGGGCGCAAGGCTTCAGCGAGCACGATCCGCGTCTCATCTTCGAGTTTGCGCGACGCGCCGCCGGTCGTTAGTTGAAAGACCGAAGACGCGCCGAGCATTCCGGGATTGAGAAACTCGAAGAGGCTCCACAACTCGCCGAGATGATTTTCGACGGGCGTGCCGCTCAAAGCGAGGCGGTGCGCGCCGCGCAACAGCCGGACGGCTTTGGCCGACTCGGTGCCGGCATTCTTTACAGCCTGTGATTCGTCGAGGATGACGTAATCGAAGCGGGCATCCTTGAGGTGCGCGGCGTCGCGCCGGAGCGTGCCGTAAGTCGTCAGCACCAGATCGTAATCGCCGAAATGTTCGTGGCCCTTCGTGCGCTCGATCCCGGTGTGGTTAAGAACGCGCAGTTGCGGAGTGAAGCGCGCGGCCTCCTGCTGCCAGTTAAAGACGAGCGACTTCGGCACGACGACCAGCGACGCGCGCGGTGGCGTCGTCGCCGCCGGAGACTCCTCCGTACTTTTACCCGCCGCAACTTTCTCCGCCCTCTTGCTGGTCCCTTTGTGCGAACCGTTGCCCGAAGCCGCGTTGATCCCCTGCGCCGTCGCGAGAGATAGTGCCGGCGCGCTCTCGCGTTCGACGCGGCGCGTTTCGAGTAGCGCCAACACCTCGATGGTTTTTCCTAATCCCATATCGTCCGCGAGGCAGCCGCCGAAATGGAAGCGGCGGAGAAAGTCGAACCACCCTAAGCCTTCGCGTTGGTAAGGGCGCAGTTCACCGTTGAAAGTCGCCGGCGGATCAAGCGGCTGGATGCCCTCGAATGTCCGCAACTCTTCGCGCA
>JACCRA010000042.1 GCA_013813825.1 Pyrinomonadaceae bacterium
GCTTCGAGCAGATTCAGCGGTTTGGCTGAAAGCTGACGGTTAACTGCTTTTCACCACTTCAACAAATCAATCTTGTCCAAAAAGATCGTCTCGCGATTGCGGTAGAGCGCGATGACGATGCCGAGGCCGATGGCGGCTTCAGCGGCGGCGACGACGATGACGAAAATCGTGAAGACTTGCCCGGCGACGGCGTTGACGTTGCCGGTGTGTTGCAGGTAACGCGAGAAGGCGATGAAATTCAGATTGGCCGCGTTCAGAATCAACTCGACTGACATAAAGATGACGATGATGTTGCGGCGCGTCAGCACACCGGCGACACCAATCACGAAGAGTAATGCGGCAATGACCAGAAACTTCGACAGATCAGGATTGCGGACGCCGCTCATGATCGCGTCGAGGCGTCCGCCGCCGGCAGCGGCTTCTTGTAGCAAAAGTGCGAAGGCGGGTGTGATCAACTCATTCATAAGCGATGCTTCAACGGTACGAAGGGGCGTCTATTCAATGGACTCCGGCTCAAGGCGTGCGATGTCGGCCAACTGTTCGGGATCGAGATCGTCGGCCGCCTTTTCCTGCTTGGCCGTGCGCGCGAGCATTACCGAGCCGACGATGGCGACTAAGAGCAGCACGCTCGCGATCTCGAATGGGAGCGAGCCGAAGCGGTACAGGCTGGCTCCCACTTGCTGTGTGTCGCGGGAAATCTTCGAGGTGCGGGTTGCCGATAGGGGCAGGGCGCGCACCTGCGCGGCGCGTTGTTCCGCAGCCACCGCAAGCGCCGCCTCGTCGCGCCGCTGCAAGCCTTCGTAACCTTGCCGGACGGCGTAGATTAATCCGAACGCCAAGAGCGTCAGCGTTACGGCGGCGACGCCGACCTGCGCCGGGCGATTGAACAATTGTTCGTTGCCGCGCTCTTCCGCGCTCACGTTGACCAGCATGATGACGAACAAAAACAGCACCATCACGCCGCCGACATAGACCAGAATCTGCACGCCCGCGATGAATTCCGCGCCCAGCATAATGAACAGCGCGGCCACCGAAACCAGCGTCGAGATCAGAAACAGCGCCGAATGCACGGCGTTGCGCGCCATAATGGTCAGCAACGCCGCGACCAGCGCCGCAATCGCGAACACCCAGAAGAAAACTGCTTCCCAACCGGAGAGAACCATAAGATTTCAGTTTTGAGTTTTCAGTTTTCAGCTTCTGAAGTTCTGGTTTTCGCTTTTCTGAAAACTCAAAACTGAAAACTGAAAACTGCCGTCAGGATTCGTACTTAACCGTCTCCCGGCCTTGTTCGAGCATTTCGCGGTCCCAGACGAAGCCGGCGCGCGAGTAGGTGGCAAGCTCGAAGTCCTGCGTCAACTCAAGGCAGGAAGTCGGGCAGGCTTCCTGGCAGAGCGCGCAGAACATGCAGCGCGAAGTGTCGAAGATGAACTCGTCGAGCACCTTCTTTTTGCGCGACTTGCCGGCGACCATGATCTCAATGTCCACAGGGATCACGTCGATGCAGTCTTCAGGACACGCGAGCGCGCAGAGGTTGCAGGCGATGCAGAGAGTTTCGTGCGTCTCCGGGTCCATGTTGAGACGCGGCGAGCCGTGAAAACGCGGCGCCACTTCCGCGCGCACTTTCGGATACTGCTCGGTGTAAATCCCCTTGCCCGCGACCGAATCCTTATCGGTCATCGCCCCAAAGTTGAACTTCAGCGTGAGCTTCAAACCGTCGAGCAGGTCGAACAAAAAGAACCGCTTTAACTTATCTTTCAAAGTCGGTTGCGGGATAGAAACTGCGGTCATAACACTCCTTAAATGATGAATGCGGAATGATGAATGATGAATGATGAATGAAAGACAAAGCCTCTCCGCTCTTTCATTCACCATTCCGCGTTCATCGTTCAACATTTCCTTCATCCTTCGCTCATCGCCGGTACTGCCGTCGTTGTCGCCCCCACTGCGGGTGCGTTGGCGGGTGCGCCCTGCGGTACGTCCACGAGACGAAGTTGGCGTCGATGTTTTTTCAGATTGAAATCTTGCGAGCGCCAGTTGATCAGCGAGAGCATCGCGGCGGCGATGAAAAGTCCGGCGATGCCGAAGGCGATCATGATAGCCTTACCCGTCGCGGTCAGATTGACGCCGCGGTTAATTGATTCGACTGTGTTAATGCCCCGCCAGCCGTCAAGCGCCTGCACGGTGAAGATCGCGATGGCGGTCAGCGCGATGTTCAAGAGCGCGGCCGGTGTCATCCACTTCCAGCCCAAGTCCATCAGTTGATCGTAGCGGTAGCGCGGGAACGTCCAGCGCAGCCAGAAATAGACGTAGAGCAGAAGGGACATCTTCGCGATGAAGACGGTAAGGCTGATCAGCACGAACAAGTTCGGGTAGTCGGCCTGCAAGCGCCACGCGAACGGGAAGTACCAGCCGCCGAGGAAGACGGCCGTCGCTACCGCCGAGACGACGATCATCGCCGCGTATTCGGCCATGAAGAAGAGGGACCAACGCATCCCGGAGTATTCCGTGTGAAAGCCCGCGACCAGTTCCGATTCGGCTTCGGGCAGATCGAACGGCGCGCGGTTGTTCTCCGCGATCCCGCTGATCAGAAAAACAATGAAGCCGAGCGGCTGATAAATAATATAGCCGGGGAAGACCGAGTCCAGCCCCTGCGCCGAGACGATGCCGGAGAGGCTCAGAGTGCGCGCGAACATCAGCGCGCCGACGAGCGCCATTCCCATCGAGACTTCGTATGACACCATCTGCGCGCTCGAACGCAAACCGCCCAACAGCGAATACTTCGAGTTGGAAGACCAGCCGGCCAGAATCAGTGCCAGCACGCCGACTGACGAGACGGAGAGAACGAACAGCAAACCGATGTTCAAGTCCGTAATCACGCCCCAGTCCGGCCCGAAGGGAATGACGGCGAAGACGACGAAGGCGGCGGCCACCGAGATGAACGGTGCGAAAAAGAAGATATACGGGTCGGCCTTGTCCGGCTTGATGTCCTCTTTCGTCAGGAGTTTGATCGCGTCGGCAATCGGCTGCAACAGTCCCCACGGCCCGACGCGCATCGGCCCCAAACGCGCCTGCATGAAAGCGGAAATTTTCCTTTCGAGATACGTCGCGTAAGCCGCCCACGCCGCCACCGCCGTCACCACCGCCCCGATCTGGATAAACGGCCAGACGACGTAATTGACCGTCTCCGCGCTGAAGAATTTCAACAGCGTGTCGTCCAGAAAACCGGGCGGCGCGAATAAAGCTAACAGGCTCGTCATGGTACACCTGAGCATCAAACGTGCTTCCTTTCAAAAGCATTCATTCTTTTCGCCACGTCGCGATTTTCCCCACGCATGTTCATCAACTCCCCCGTGCGATGTCGCGGCTCATCGCGCTTAAAGGTAATTCAAAATTTCGGTGAAGCGGTTTGCGCTCACGAAGTCGGAGGCGTTCATTAAACCTCTATTTCAAAAACGCATTGGTGAACGGCTTTCAGATCAACCAACTCGTAATCGTCGTCGAGCGTCCCGCTGCGATCCACAACCAAATAAGACGACCACTCACCGAGCGCGAAC
>JACCRA010000081.1 GCA_013813825.1 Pyrinomonadaceae bacterium
TGCGCGTCCACATGGAGATGATTGAGCGATGACGAGAACGGAGAGCCGGAAAGCCCGGATATTGATTGCCGACGATCAGTTCGAGATCAGAAGCCTGTTGCACGATTTATTGAGCGACGATTACGAATGCGTCGCCGTGGCTTCCGCCGAAGAGGCTCTGTCGCTGCTGGCCGTCGAAGCGTTCGATCTCGTCTTGAGTGACATCAGGATGGGCGGGATGAGCGGGTTGGAGATGGTTCCCGCACTCACCCGTTGCGCGCCCGACACCGTCGTGATCATGGTCAGCGGCGAGCAAACAGTTGAGAAGGCGATTGAAGCCCTGCGCGTCGGGGCCTTCGACTACGTCACCAAACCGTTCGACTTACGGCACATTGAGGCGGCAGTCCGGCGCGCACTCGAACATCACTCATTGCGGATCGCTAAGCGCCGCCATGAAAGCTACCTCGAAGAATTGATCAAACAGCGCACGGAAGAAGTCGATCACCTGTCTTATCATGACGGGCTGACCGACCTGCCGAATCGCATCCTCTTTGAAGACCGGCTCGCGCAGGCCTTGCACTCCGTCCCCAGCAACGGGCAATTGCTGGCCGTGATGCTGCTCGACGTGGATCGGTTCAAACTCGTCAACGACACGCTGGGACATGTCGTCGGGGATCGGCTGCTGCGCGGAGTGGGTGAAAGATTGTCCGGCTGTGTTCGCGCCGGCGATACCGTCGCCCGATTCGGGAGCGACGAATTCGCGCTGCTCACTCAACTCAGAGAGGATGACGCCGCCGAAATGTTCCGGCACGTTCTCGAAGTTCTCAAACGGCCTTTCCGCATCGACGAACACGAGTTGTATGTGACTCTCAGCGCCGGGATCAGTCTCTCTCCCACTGACGGAGTCGATGCCCAGACGCTGCTGAGAAATGCCGGTTCGGCCTTACATCGCGCGAAGGAACAGGAAGGCAACAATTATCAAATTTATACGGCGGACATGAGCGCCCAAGCCCTGCAACATCTGGCGCTGGAAAATAGCTTGCGGCAGGCGCTGGGGCGCGAAGAATTCATGCTCCATTATCAACCGCAGGTCTGCATCCCGACGGGTCGGATCGTCGGCATGGAGGCGTTGGTTCGTTGGCAGCACCCGGAACGGGGACTTGTTTCGCCGGGGGCGTTTATTCCGGTGGCGGAGAATTCTGGTCTCATCGTGCCGCTCGGTGAATGGATTTTACGCACCGCCTGCTCACAAAACATGAAATGGCAGGAGACCGGCATGGCTCCCTTGCGCGTTTCCGTCAACTTGTCGCCGCGCCAATTTCGTCAGCCTAATCTGGTGGAGATGGTGGACCAGACTCTGAGGGAGACGGGAATGGCCCCGCAGTTCCTTGAGTTGGAAATTACCGAAACCTCTATGATGCGGAATGTGGAGAGCGCCATCCAGACGCTACGCGGGTTGCAAGCCCTCGGCGTGCAAATCGCGATTGACGATTTCGGGACCGGCTATTCCTCGCTCAGCTATCTGAAAAACTTCCCGATCAGCACACTCAAGATCGATCAGTCGTTCGTCCGCGACGCGGTGACGGATCGGGCCGACGCAGCGATTGTGAAAACCATCATCGCCCTCGGTCATAGCCTCGAACTGACGGTGAAAGCTGAAGGCGTCGAAACTGAAGAGCAGTTGGAATTTTTGCGCCGGCTTGAATGCGATGAAATGCAGGGCTACTTGTTCAGCAAGCCGCTTCCGCCCGAAGCCTTTCATCAACGATGGCTGGCGTCACTCTCACTCGACAGCCAACTTGAAGTTTCAATGGCTTGACGATCCGAAACATGGCGAAAAGCGCGACCGTCAAGAGCGAGGAGGATGGATAAAGCGAAGACTGTGAGGGGCAGGTGTTTGCTCCGCCCTCCGCCTTGCTTTTCGCCCCTCTCACGGTCGGGCTTGCGGCCCTGTCTCCCTTCCTTGGGTCACTACCGAAGACGCCCACGTTCAGTTAAGTAAGACATGATCCTTTGGGCATTCTCATGCGCGGACAAACTTACCGTGTCGAGGACGATCTCAGGGGAGGGCGACGATTCGTAAGGATCATCGACGCCGGTGAACACCTTGATTTTTCCTGAACGGGCAAGCGAGTACATTCCTTTCGGATCGCGCTGCTCGCACACCTCCAGCGGCGTATCGACGTAGATTTCAATATAAGGGCTCCGCGCCCACCAAGTCCCGGCATTCGTCGCGCGTCGCGTGGTAGGGGCTGATCGCGGCCACCGCTCACAAGCGAGTTCGAAGCTCTGACCTGTTCTGCTCACTTTCGAGCGCACGCGGGTTCTGCCGTCGCGGAGAATGAACACGATCTTTAACCCGGTCAGACTCTCGCGAAAAAGTAGTCGAGGGTGTCCAACTTGGTGCCCGGGTTAAGCCGGTTATGATCTTCCAAACCGTTAATCTGTTCCGACGTGATCTTATTCCCCAGAGCTTGCCGGAGAATTTTAGAGACTCTCGCAGACAGGCATTCCTGAAAGCTTGAACCCGATCAGAGATGAGCCGCTCCTTCTTGTTTCGAGAACACCACGGCATCTTTCTCCCCATCAGGTAATCGATTGAGAACAACTCAAATCCAATCTCTAATTGAGAGTGGCTGTCAAGCAAGCCCGCTAAGGGGC
>JACCRA010000096.1 GCA_013813825.1 Pyrinomonadaceae bacterium
CGCAGTGGTGGAAGCTGGCGACGATTATCTCGTGCGGCACGCTGGCCGGCGCGATTATCCCCGAACTGGTTAAGGTCTTCACCTCGACTGAATCGAGACACGTCAAGGAAGTCGTCACCTCTTCGCAGGAGGGTGGCCCGTCGCTCAACATCCTGTCCGGCCTTATCGCCGGCAACTTTTCCGCTTACTGGATCGGCCTTAGCATCGTTGTCCTGATGTCGATTGCCTACCTCGTCAGCACGTTGGGGCTAGACGCGCTGATGGTCTCCACCGCGCTGGTGCGGATCGCGCCGGTCTTCGCCTTCGGCCTCGTCGCGTTCGGCTTCCTCGGCATGGGACCAGTGACTATTGCCGTCGATTCCTACGGCCCGGTGACGGACAACGCGCAGTCGGTTTATGAATTGTCGCTGATCGAGCAAGTCCCCGGCATCGAAGCGGAGATCAAGCGCGATTACAATGTGAACGTCAACTTCGACCGCGCCAAGCACCTCTTGGAAGAGAACGACGGCGCGGGTAACACCTTCAAGGCGACGGCCAAGCCGGTCTTGATCGGCACGGCCGTGGTCGGCGCGACGACGATGATCTTCTCGATCATCATGGTGCTGACTAACCGGCTGACCGACACGGCGGCGATCAACAGTTTGTCGCTCTTACACGCCCCGTTCGTCCTCGGCTTAATCACCGGCGGCGCGGTTATCTATTGGTTCACCGGCGCTTCGATGCAGGCCGTCACCACCGGCGCGTATCGCGCGGTCGAGTTCATCAAGGCTAATATCAAGCTCGAAGGCGTCGAGAGGGCTTCGGTTGAGGACAGCAAGAAGGTCGTCGAAATCTGCACGAAGTACGCGCAGAAGGGGATGTTCAATATCTTTCTGACCGTCTTCTTCTCAACGCTGGCCTTCGCCTTCGTCGAACCTTTCTTCTTCATCGGCTACCTGTTCTCAATTGCGATCTTCGGTCTGTACCAAGCCATCTTTATGGCGAACGCGGGCGGCGCGTGGGACAACGCCAAGAAGATCGTCGAAGTCGAGTTGAAGCAGAAAGGCACGCCGCTGCACGATGCGTGCGTGGTCGGCGATACGGTGGGCGATCCGTACAAAGATACTTCGTCGGTGGCGCTTAACCCGGTCATCAAGTTCACCACGCTCTTCGGCTTGCTGGCAGTCGAACTGGCGGTGCAATTGACCGAGCGCAACGAAGGCGACGCGACGCTGACACACGTCCTTGCCGGCGTCTTCTTCCTAATCTCGGCCTTCTTCGTCTATCGCTCGTTCTACGGAATGCGGATCGGGTCGGAGATCGGCGCAGTGGAACTGCCGGACGCCATGGGTACAATGGGGACGGACCGCGATGGTCTGGCTCAAGGGAGGAGTACGGCTCAGGTTTCGGATGGCGAGTTCAGCACTCATCAGGCCGCTCCGCCGCGTGGGGAGCGAGTTACTGAAAGCGTGCGGAGGGAATCGTGAACACTTACGCTAAAGCTGAGACATTGAGCGGCGCGAAGATCGCGCCGCTCGGTTGGGCGAGAGCGGCGGCGCTCGTCATCGCATTTAGTCTGCTGACAGCTCTCTCGGCGCAAATCGTGATCCCGCTGCCGTTCACGCCGATTCCCGTCACGGGGCAAACCTTCATGGTGCTGCTGACGGGCGCACTGTTGGGGGCGCGGCTCGGCGCGCTGGCAATGATCGCTTATGTCTTTGAGGGCACGATTGGCCTGCCGTTCTTCTCGGCGGGGCGTGGCGGCGCGGCTTATCTACTGCTCACGCCGGCGTTTGGCTATCTGCTCTCGTACCCGCTCGCCGCTTTCGTGACGGGCTGGCTCGTTGAGCGCGGTTGGGATCGTCGCTTCCTGACGACGACGGCAGCGATGGCAATCGGCTCCGTCGTCATCCTGACGGGCGGCTGGCTCGGCTTCCTGCGCCTCTACACTCCGGCGCAAGCGTTCGTGCTCAGCGTCGCGCCGTTCATCGTCGGCGACATCATCAAGGTCGCGCTCGCGGCGGCAGTGCTGCCGACGGGCTGGGCACTCATCGGGCGACGCAAGAACTCCCGGCAAAGCTAAGACAATCCGCACGCATTACACTGAGCCAAGCCGCCGGTTTCTCGACCGGCGGCTTTTCCATTCTGACGGCGCGCGCTTTGTGGTTTAATGCCCGCAACGGAGAGGCGAAAGAGCCATGACTTGGACGATCAAAGTGAGGTCTCGCGAGCGCGAGCAGTTCGTTGAGATCACCGACGAAGTACGGCAACGGTTAAGGGAGTCGGGCGCGCGGGAAGGCGTCTGCATTCTCTTCGTGCGGCATACGACCGCCGGGCTGACCGTCAACGAGAACGCCGATCCGGACGTACCGCGCGACCTGCTCCACGCCCTCCGCGCGCTGATCCCGCAGCACGGCATGGACTTTCGCCACGGCGAAGAGAACTCCGACGCGCACCTCAAGGCCACGCTCGTCGGCTCCAGCGTCACTATTCCCTTCCACGACGGCGAACTCCTGCTCGGCCGCTGGCAAGGTATCTTCCTCTGCGAATTCGACGGCGGGCGCGAACGACAAGTGACAATGATTTTGTTGACCGGTGAACGGCGAACACTACATGAGACCTAATGCCCCAAAGGCAGTGCTTGAAACCTCCCCCGCGCCACCACCTTATGTTTTAGTGGAAGGCGGTAAAAGTCAGCCTTCAGGGGTGTTGGACAACCGATGACGGTAAAAGTCGAGAAAGGGCGATCAATGTCGCTCATAGCAGTTTATTGGTAACTGGCGATAAATACCGCTGTCGGCGTTGCCTAAGCGACGGGGTTGCCCCCGCCGCTCGGCTTCAGAACCGTGCATGAGAGTTTCCAACTCACACGGCTCCTCAGTAGGTTAGTGCTTGTCATGCATACCGGAGACGGTCTTCCGCCGTCTTCTTATCGTGGCAATGCCGGTGAAGAAGTTGAAGGTTGTAATACGCATCCTTCCCGCCGTGTTCTTTGGGAACGATGTGGTCAACCTCCGCAACGTCTTCCGGTTTGAAGTATAGACCACATTCAAAGCACCTTCCGCCTTGCCGTTTAAGCAACACTTTGTCCCTTAAACTTGTAGCCGGGTAATGCTTCATCCTGAGACCCCAATACGTCCAGTCACCGTCGAATGGGCTTCGGCTTCCTTGTATCTTGGGATGCCTGCGAATAGCAGTTTCCCCGTGAAGGGATAACTGGTGTGAGTTGTTCGGAGTGATAAACTTCCACCCCAAGCCTCTCTTTATTCCCCAGTATTTTGCCGCTATCCACTTTTTGCCTTTGGTCGGATGTCTGTGTATTGCCCATGCCAAGAGTTTCTTAAAGAGGTGCATTCCTTCTTGTCCGAAGGTTGTTTTGCTACATACCGTTGAGAAGTAGTTAGTCCACCCTCTAACAACAGGATTTAGTTTCCTGATGACCGCCTCTTGGGTAGCGGTTCCGAGGTGGTTAATGACTTCCTGTGTCTGTCGCCTGTGCCTCTTGATCGCTTCTTTGCTTGGTTTGATGATGGTCTTGAAGCCGAGCGGCTGTTTGTTGCCGGGGTTCGTACCAGAGTGAGTTTTCCCTACCGGGTACTGTCTGATGTGATGCCCTAAGAAGTCGAACCCTGCTTGTCCTTCATCTGTCTGAAGGGTGTGCGTGATTCTTGTCT